>JAJLJK010000150.1:0-3382 GCA_033844885.1 Bacteroidota bacterium
GGCGTTCGTAGAACCCGTGTTGTAATTGATGGCAGTTGAACTTGTATATGCAGCGTATTGACCACTGGACGGATCATAGACATGAACTGCCTTATAGGTGGGCACTGCTGAAATGATGGCTGGTATTGACAGATTAGCGGAATATGGATTTGGCAAGAAATTCCAGCCCTGCTCTATCGTACTCGATTGTGTTGGACCTTGAGGATCGAAGTACTTATAAAGCGTATGAGCCTGGCTTCCGGAACGAAAACCTCCGGTTATGTCGATGGGGTTCTTCCTCAAGTTGAAAAAGGGGGGTCCCATGTATAGGATATATCCTTTTGAACCGTCATTGGCTGTGGCGGGATCAAGCACCACCGACCAGCCATTCGCCAATCCGGTCGATCCGTTCTGTGATGCATCCCAAGTATAAATGTGGTATTGGCTTGAATCATTGGTAACAAAGGTCCTAACCCCTCTAATGCTGCCAATGGATCCACTGGTGACAGGGATGGCCATGTTTCTCCAGCCTGCTGTAGTCGTACTAGCGATCGTTCTTTCCAATCTAAAATCCCCCGTAATGGTTCCCGTTCCGGTGCGAAAGGCCTGGGCATATTCGCTGGAAGAGGTGGATCTCAAGATGAGTCCCCCATTTGTATTCAGGTTCTTCCCGGTTTCGATCAACACCTTACCGTAGGCTGAAAGACTATCCAATCCCGATCCGATCTGAATGGTCAGATTTCCACTTCCACCGCTTGCTTTGAGATTATCGATCCTAAAGTCATTGGCAGCAGATAGAATTCGAATATCCTGATCTGATGAAGAGGAGAATTCTAGCCATCCTCCACCAGAACCATCGATGAAACTTCCGGCGTCCTCGACCCTAAGACCATCCGAACTTGATGGAAAGGTCCCCTTGATGATCAGATCGTTCGAATTCAGGATGACACCAGATCCATTCAAAAGGGAAAGTGCATCCAAATGGAGGTCATTGCCCGGGCCAGTAGCAGCAAGTTCCAAGGTACCTCCATCGAGGGTCAGGGTTCCGTCAATGAATATCAGCCCGGAGATCCGAACCGTATCATCGCCACGCATATTGGCCATTAGGGCATTTATGGCGGATTGGGGCCAATTTCCACGCAGAGTACTTTTTCCTCGCAAATACCAACCGTGCTTTTGATTGGAGGTTATGGATCCATCCATAGTTAATTCGCCATCCAAAACAATGAGATCTTGAATGGAGGAGGAATAATTCTGTATGGTCAAATTGGAGGATGAGGATGCATTTTGATTTACGTCCTTAAGGATCAGATCGCCTCCAATCATTATCCCTGCACTATCAGGTGCAAAGCTCCCCGATCCATCGATCACAATTTGGGAGGAATCATTCAACACCAGGTCTCCATTAATGTTGAGGACCGCTGCCTCGAGATAGAGCACAGGAGGAGTTCCTTGATTTCCGGTACTCCGGGAAAGGTAAAGGTTGTTTTGAACCGTAAATGAATATTGGGAGGAAGGTGTACTTGCGTTGGCCATCCCCAGATACTTGGGTTGCTGACTCCGGAAACCCAAATTATAGAAGGTATATTGACCACGGATCTCCTGGGTGGGACCTCCGGTAAGGGAACCGTGAAATTCGACCGTTCCTGATCCGGGAACGAGAGATCCTCCCGTAAGGTCATCGCCAATAAAAATGGTGGCTTGACCACCCGTTTCGTATTCGATAAGGGTGTTGGAATTCCCCATGGTAAGATCGGCACAATTGATCCCATCCGAAGGCGAGGTATTGGAAGCAAAAACGATCTTTTGAATTCCCAGTGGCGATGCACTGAACAAAATATTCTCTTGCTTGGTCGCCGAAGCCCGCATATCCAAAAGGCCGCCACTATTAATGCGGATGATCTGCGTATTGCCTGCGGTCAGGGAAGTACCATCAAATATCACAGCGTCCGTCCCCCCAACAGCTTTGACAACTTTGAGTGTTGCGTTTAGTACAAGGGATGAATTATTTCCCTGAAGGGTTACCGTTTTTGCTTCTTGAAGTGAATTCACAGTTACGGTGAATCCTCCAGGAATATAGACATCATCATTCTTTCCTGGGGTCGGGTTACCACCACCACTGCTGGACCATATCGCACCATTGGACCAGTTTCCAGAGGAAATGGCGGTAAAGGTTCCAGAATAGAGGAAAGTGGAAGAAAATAAGAATACCAGGGTCAGTGTAGCTGTTCGGATCATGGCAGATATATTGGTTCGAACGCGCAATTTGCTGCTTTTCAGCCCTATATGTAATAATAACCGCACAGGAGATTTGAACCGAGTTATTCACAATTTGAAAGTCAAGTCCTACTTTTCATTAAAAAAGCCGGCTTGACGCCGGCTTTTCATTGGGGATTTCATTCTAGAATTTCAAAACCCTTTCGCCTGTTGAGGTTCTTATCCGCAACAGCTCGATCCCGGGAGAATCAAATTGGGTAAGATCCAGAACACCTCCTGAAACGTTGGTAAACCGATGCAGGAGGGCTCCTGTGATATCCACTACTTCGATCCATTCCAAGGTCTCGTTCTCCGAAAAGCGAAATTCGGTCCGTGAACCATTTCCTGAAATGAACATTTTCTCATCCTTCCACTCTTCCATTCCCATGGAAACATCATTCAAATGAAGAACGAATCTTGAATCCAAACCGGAGTTAAGATGGGCAAACGAATATGGACCTGTTCGGAGATCATGGAAAACATTGAGATCCTTATCCTCCAGGATAACCTGGGTCCCTGGGTTGAAATCCTTGGTCAATGCCTCGATCGAATATTGCGAACTGGCACCTTTCTTCAATCCAATATTCACAGATTGGTGAGTCATTGAATATGGAATCGCATTGATGGACATACGATCAAGGCCATACTCCATGAAAAGACCAGGGTAATTCTTGTTCATGGAAAAAATCTTGAAGGCATCCAGACCGAGATCCATACCAGCGGTCCCATTCTGGTCAATCAGGATCTTGATCACATCCATCCGACCCTGGTTATCTTTCAGATAGAGTCTCAGGACATCCTCTGTTCCTGCTATCCGGTGGATGGAAACCCCATTGGCGGAAGTTAGCATTGATGGATCCACCGTTATCGATTGGCCAGTGGTATTGGCTTTGACCCAAAACCCTCCAGTGATAGGGACCGAATTAGAATTGGTTGCCGAACCTGTATCCGATGGTCCTCCTCCCTGTGTATAGGCGATGTATTGCTGGGAATTCACATTGAACATATGAACTCCTTTGTAGGTCGGATCAAAAGAAGCATCACCAATAAGCAGGTCAAGGGCAATATTACTGGGAAAGGGATTGGGCACAAAGTTCCATCCACGACCTGAGTTGGTGACTGAAGAGGTGTCCGGATCCCAACTGTA
>JAJLJK010000151.1:0-2930 GCA_033844885.1 Bacteroidota bacterium
AGAGATTGTCATTGGTCGAGAACCCACTGGGGTCGAACGAACCTACTGAGTCATCTGATTTCATTCGTTTCCTTTTGGACAAATCTATAGGAAAGGGGCCTCAATCTCGAAGAGCGATCACCAATTTTTCCTCACGGATCTCCCCATTGGTCCCTACCGATCGACACCAAAGAATATAATTTCCACTCGAAGGCCTATTTCCGGACGATAGGTTGCCATTCCAGACCAGAGTATTCCTTCCCGAAAGGATCTCACTTTCAAACAAATAACCTGCAAGGCTGCCATTCATTCGATATAATGCCGCTGTAAAGTGGCTACCTGGTTCGACATTGACCTCAAGGATCAATGGAGCATAAAGAGGTCCCGGCTCCATAAAGATCTCTTCCTTTTCAATCACAAGCCATGTACCTGGATCGAAATTCGAAAATTGAGTGCCGGGGAGTCCCGGTGTCGAACCTCCCAGAGAATGAGGGGTGCTACTCCATTGAATGGGGATCCTTTCGGGAATATTTTCCAACGAAATGCCTTCAGTGTCCTCAAAATATGGGCTGTGGTGGTCTTTTGAGAAGGAGAATACCTGGAGGAAACTCTGGTCGGGACGAAGGAGACATAGGGTTGAACCTTCGTCCGGCATGGTAGGCAGGTCGCAGGGGTACCAGGAGATACTGGGTCCGCAGGGATATCGTTTGCAAAAAAGGGTATCGGCAGAAATAAAGAATCGCATCCCGGGAAGGATCACAAAAGGTTCGTTCGTTAAGGGTGTGGGATCTTGGATCCTGCCTTCTTCTAAACTCCCGATCCAGACTTTGTCAAGTCGGATGGATCGTTCAGATCGATTCAGGAACTCCACCATATCACACTCGCCCACCATAGGATCAAATAAGACCTCTGAGGGAATCAGTTCAGCGGGATCCGGATCGGTTGGAAAAGGGATCTGGTAATCCTCCCAAGTCAATCGGGTTCCGGAGCAAGAATACAGGTCCCTTGAAAGGACGGTGATCATCTTTGCTTTCTCAAAGTCCATTTTGGCCCAAACCGATCGCCTATTTTCATTATCGATCCAGATGGAATCTGGAAGAGGGGAGCACCAATTGGAAAGTGACTGATCGACCCGCAACTCAGAGGTGAACCGCCATTCGATCAAAGAGTCACCGTGGGATAGAACGGCCCTGAGCTCGAAGGGATAAGGCAGGAGGGGGTAAGGCTCTGGGGTATTCATCCATCCGGGGCTTCCACCCTTTCCGGTATTTTCGGCCCAAATATCCGGCTCCGAACAAAGGGAGCCAAGATGTTTCTTCTCAAGAGCCCACCCGCCCTCCCTTTTCCCCTCTTCTCGGATCCACTCCGGCGCATAATGGACGCGATCCAATGACTTTCCCTCGCTGTCCAGGATCAGGATCAATCCACCTGAATTCGGAAGAGCAGGCAGGGTGGTCTCAAAGATCCGGGTGCCCGGTGGGAACAATGAGCCTTTGCCGAGATCCGTGACCACTGTATAGGATCCCCCAGGCAAGAAAAGTGAATCAAGGTCACCGATGTAGCCATTGATCCTGATCTGTCCATCTTTAATGATTGTCGGATAGGAAGAGTTGTTGTGGATCTCCAGGTATTCCGTTGCGGGAGCCATGGAAGGTGGGTCCGGATCGAACATGATCTCCGTGATCTCCAGATCATTGGGACCCGGGTGAGTGGATCGAATGAAGAGGGTCGAGTCGAGTGTATTTCCAGCCGGGTCCTTGAGTGAATCCAACTCGATCGAAAGGATCGAACCGGGTGGAGGAATTTGATCCCAAACAATTGACAATGAACTCTGAGTTGTCCAATTGATCTCTTTGGCCCCTTTGACCCGAATGGATCCGGAGGCGGTGTCCAGTGCCTCCGAGAATTGAACACCAACTTCCTTTCCCAACGATCGGACAAAGATGACTTTTGGAGGAACCCGATCCACCCAGCGGGTTCCACTTACATCGATGTTGTCAAAATACATCTTGGTTGATCTGGTTGAAGTGTAGACGCATTCGATCCTCAGATATTCGGAAATGAGGATATCGCTGTCTACTGCAGTTCCCAGGATCTGAGGGGGTAGAAGGGTGTCAGATTCGAATAACAGACTCCATTGATCGGCAGAGTCTCTCAGGATGGTGATCCTTCCTTCCGGGGATGGCTGATCGAGGAAGTCCACGGGAGATCGGATCAAATACGTGCTTTGACCACCCCTTCTTTTTACCAGAGAGATCTGGTCGGTCGAACTCCCCCCGATCTCCACCAGGTATCCATCTCCTCCCGACAAACTATCCTCGGCAACCATTTCGAACATGGCGAAATTTGCCGAGGAAGGGTTGAAGTCGAATTTGAAATCGATCGACCACTTTCCAGTCCATCCGGCCTTGGATCGCGTATATATACTGGCCTTTCCTCCTGCCGCGGTGTCCATCAATTGGAGGATTCCCGAGGAAGGGTCAAATAGTGTTGTATCACCCTTCCAAACTTTCTGATGGATCAGATCGCCATCGTCAAAATCATCCTGCCATTGGCTTTGACACTGCATTTGGAAGCAGAATAGGAGGAAGGGGATCGCGAAGGGAATGGGCCTCATGAACTGGGGATCTTTGCATTAGCTTTGTAGAAATTATTGAAAGGTCCTTGACTATGAAAGTTGCGGTTGTGGGTGCCACCGGAATGGTGGGAGAGGTGATGTTGAATGTCTTACAAGAGAGAAATTTTCCAGTGGATGAGTTGATCCCGGTTGCTTCAGAGCGATCGGTTGGAAAGAAGGTTCACTTCGGGAAAAAGGACTGGACCGTTGTTTCGCTTGAAAAGGCTGTGGAAATGAGGCCGGATATCGCCTTGTTCTCTGCTGGAGGTGAAACTTCATTGGAATGGGCTCCGAAATTTGCAGAAGTGGGAACCATCGTGATCGACAACAGTTC
>JAJLJK010000152.1:0-6279 GCA_033844885.1 Bacteroidota bacterium
ACTTTGGAAGAGGAAACGATCTCCCGAACCAGTTTGTCGAGCTGGCCAATGGTCTCTTCCATCTTCTCGATGACCATAGGATTTTCGGGGTTATCCAATACTTCACGATCCAAAATATCCATTAATGCCAATAAGTTGGCCGCATGTTTCCTCACTCCGTGAGATTGTATCCATGCGATCTCCTTCAGGCGTCGGTTCTGTTCAAGGATCCTCTCCTCAGCTTTTTTGTTTTCCGTCAGATCCTGAATATAGGCGGCCATCCCTTCGGAAGTTGGGTAAACGGATACTCCGATCCAAAGGTCCCTTTCTTTGAGGTGTTCCTCAAATCGAAGTTCATCCTTCATCAGACCTGATTGAGCATAGATCTCAGGGTAGTGTTCAAGATCGCGTGCATCGGGAAATACCTTCCAAAAAGCCTCGCCCAAAACCTCTTCACGTTTAACATCAAACATCACTTCAAAGCGCTTGTTCACGTAGGTGATCTTCCATTTTTTATCCACCGCGAAGAATGCATCCGTGATGGATTCCAGAAGATCCGCCAGGCGCTCCTCGTAATTCCTGAGCTTTCTCCTGGACTCAACGATTGGGGTTCGATCTGATGCCACCCCATTGATGATCTTGGGTTTTTGGTTCTGATCATAAAGGACGACCCCTTTTTCAAGAATATGGCGAACCGACCCGTCAGGGTGGTTGAGTCGATACTCGAATTCGGTCTTTCCCTTTGCCAGTAACTCTTTCATGGCCTCGTCAAACTTGGGTCGATCATCGGGATGCATTAACTCGAACCAAAGGTTGTGATTGAGGTAGAATTGAGAGGGAGAATAGCCATAGACCTCCTTGGCAGCAGAGCTGATGAAAATATATTGATCGGTATCCATATCCACCGACCAAATGACATCCTGAATGGTGCTGGTGATGTTTTGGATCCGGTCCTTGTAAGACTCCAGTTCAACAAGGTTCTTCTCGCCTTCAGTGACGTCATACCCGGTTCCCTGAATTTCTTTGATGCTTCCATCTATGTTTCTGATCGCAATGAACTCCCATTCTACGACATGGATATCTCCATCTTTTTGCAAGTGCCTAAGCTTGACCCCTTGAGGTTTTGATGGGTGGTTGCGAATCGCCATGAGGATCCCCTGAAAATGGTCCTGATCCACCTGATGAAGAGTATTGGTGAAAGGCAGGTGATCACTAATCATTTGTGAATCCTCCTGAATGGCATGAAAAGCCTGATTTTGAAAAAGAAGATTGCCGTCCAAATTCAGTCGGATGAGAAACAAATTTCGACTAAGGTTCAGGATGGACTCAAGGTATTGGGTCTTTAAACGAACTTCTTCCAACAGATCATTGATGGCCATTTCCCTTTTCAACTCCTGAGTGATATCCACCGCAAGGGAAATGAAAACCGGTTCGCTGTTGAAGTTGGCTATATAGGTATGTATCCGATTCTCAAAGGATATTCCCGACCGTCCTTGAAGCGGAAGGTTGATCTGAGAGACCTTGTTACTGGGCAGTTCTGCGATTTTTTGTAAAAAATCTTCTCTCTGTTCCTCTGGAATAAGATCCGTGAACAGAATGTCGTCCAACCTGCGAATGGACAGATTGTACTTGAGTTGCGCCTTCTTGTTGATGGAAACCAGTCGATAGTCGTGTGTGGAATAGATGAAGACGGGACTGGGATTGTCATCGAACAACCGAATGTACTGATCCTTTACGTCCTTTTCTCGACGCAAGAACCTTTGAATGAGTTTGTAAAGAAGAGCACCTGTAAGGAGAACGAACAGATACCCTTTATAGATCTGGATGATGTTGGCAGTACGCTCATCGAGAGAAAAGGCCTCTTTGATCCATAGCAATCCCGCATCACTGAAAGTGATCCAAAGGAATCCGGCAAGGAGATACCACAAGACCACTTTTCGAGCCACGGAGAATGTACTTGGGTTTAGAGATCAAAATATAAGAAAAAACCTACATTAATCATTTTCCTCGCCCAATGGATTCCAACCTCTTGCAGTAAGTTCAACCGCAACGCCATCCCTTGTGATCAGATAATTTCCTCGATCCTCTTCAGTGACATGACCAATGACCGTCAGGTTCGGATTTCCCTTGATCTTTTCATGATCAGATACCGGAAGGGTGAACAGCAACTCATAATCCTCTCCTCCATTCAGGGCCACAGTTGTGGTATTCAGATTGAATTCCTCGCAAAGGCGAAACACGGTTGGGTCGATGGGGATACGATCCTCATAGATCACAGAGCCCGTCTTGGAAGATCTGGTCAAATGAAGGACCTCCGAAGAGAGACCATCACTGATATCTATCATGGAGGTGGGATGGATCTCAAGCCCTTCGAACATTTCCACCACATCCTTTCGAGCTTCCGGTTTAAGTTGACGCTCAAGAACGTATTCGTGCCCTTGAAGCTCGGGTTGCATTTCGGGATTCCCCATATAGACCGACTTCTCCCTTTCTAGGATCTGAAGGCCCATATAGGCTCCTCCGAGGTCTCCGGTGACCACGATCAGGTCGGTTGGCTTGGCACCGGATCGGTAGATGACCTTATCCTTTTTGGTTCTTCCAATGGCAGTGATGCTAAGAACCAACCCCTGGTTTGAGCTGGTGGTATCCCCTCCAACGAGATCGACCCCATATTGCTCACAGGCCAGGTAGATGCCTTTGTATATCTCGTCCACCGCTTCAACGGTAAAACGGTTGCTGAGGGCCATACTAACTAGGATCTGTTCAGGCCTTCCTCCCATGGCATAGATGTCAGAAAGATTCACGACCACAGATTTATACCCAAGATGTTTGAGAGGGACGTAGGTGAGGTCAAAATGAACATTCTCGACCAACATGTCGGTGGAGGTCAGGATGAAGTCTTCTCCAGAATCGATCACGGCTGCGTCATCTCCGACCCCAAAGAGGGTGGTTGGGACCCTTTTGGGGAGCCCTTTGGTAAGGTGATCGATCAATCCGAATTCCCCAAGATTGGAAAGGGGTGTACGTGATGGGTTCTTGTCTTCTAGCATATTTGCAAAATTAGGACATTCAAGGTGGAGGGTTCTCAATTTCACAGGAAAATAGGAACCGGATGACCGATTGCCTTTTCTCTCATCAACGTATCTTTGAGGTCTATGCCACATCTCAACCCAGAGGAACGCAGGGGAAGCGCCTTTACCTGGGCCTTTATCCTCAATATCAGTTTTACGGTCATTGAGTTCATTGGTGGGATGCTCACCCAATCCACGGCGATCATTTCGGATGCCATCCACGATCTGGGGGATAGCCTTGCCCTTGGAATGGCCTGGTATCTCGAGAAACAAGCTGGAAAAGGTCGGTCCAGTTCCTTCACCTTCGGTTATCGTCGATTTTCTGTCCTTGGAGCCCTGATCAATTCTACGATTCTGGTCATGGGTGCCATTTTGATCGTGGTTCGAGCGGTTTGGTGGTTCTTCGATCCACAGATCCCGGATGCAAAGGGAATGCTCTGGCTTGCAATTCTTGGAGTGGCCGTTAATGCATTTGCATACTTCAAACTCCATTCATCCAGCAATCTCAACCAACGGACCGCTTCTCTTCATCTCCTGGAGGATGTCTTTGGATGGGTCGCTGTATTGATCGGAGCCCTGGTCATCGACCGAACAGGTTGGTATGTGATCGACCCCATCCTTTCGATCGCCATTGGGATCTGGATCTTTTTCAACGCCCAAAAGAACCTTCGAAAAAGCCTGCAGATCTTCCTACAAGGAAATCCCCTGTCCATAGAAGAGAGTAAACTCGAAGCTCAATTCACGTCGGTGAATGGAGTGAATTCGGTTCACGATGTTCACCTCTGGACCCTTGATGGGGAATATCATGTGATCAGTTTACATATGATCCTTGAAAAGGATGCTTCGCGGGAGGTCATCATGGGAGCCAAGGAAAAGGTTCGAAAGATCTGTCTGGATCATGGGATCAGCCATGTGACCATCGAGGCAGAGCTTGAGGGTGAGTCGACCGCCCCCCAAATCCCGGCACAGAATGGATAGGACCATCCACAAACAAGAATTCTTGTTGACCAGTGGACACTGCGATCCGGATAACCGGGCAGCGCTGAGGTTCTTTGCGGATTGTTTTCAGGACGCCGCTCGAAAACACGCTCATTCCCTTGATCTGGGCGTAGAACAATTAGGAGAACAGAATCGTTTTTGGGCCCTTACCCGCATCCTTTGTGAATTGGAGGAAAGGCCGGTTCAGGGGGCCAGGGTTATAGTAGAGACATGGCCAAAGGGCTCTCAGGGACTTTTCGCCCTTCGGGATTTCACCATGTATGACCCCAAAGGCATTGTGATCGCGCGAGCAACCAGTAGCTGGGTAGTGGTGGATAGTCATACGAGGAGAATCCTTCATCCGCCAAGGGAGCGAGAGGAATTATATGCACGCCAGGGAGTTCATGCCCTTGCCAAACAACCTCCCAAGATCGATGCACCCAAAATTAGTCCTGAAACCCACACGAGAAGGTTGTTCTACTCTGATACCGACCTGATACGCCATGTGAACAATGCGCGATATCTTGACTTTATGATCGACGTCCATCCTATCGATTATCTGGATCAACATCAGCCGAAAGGGTATGCCATTAATTTCCTTTCTGAATGTCATGCTGGGGAAACCCTGAACCTGGATCTTTATCGGGAAGAAGGGCGGTCTACGGTGATCTCATCAAGAGGAGAAAAGAATGCATTTACGGGAAGAATTTGGTGGCAGTCCAGAGAAATGAGGGATGAATGATATGAAGCCACACAAAATGGAAATGGATCGTACCGTAGATCTCTACCCTGCGGACCTGGTGGAAAGTCTTGAGTTTGACGTAATCAAGGGTTTGATCTCGAATCATGCGGTTACCCCCTCAGGAAGGGAGGAGATCCTTCGCTTGCTCCCATCCTCGGATCTTGGTGAGGTGACATTGATCCTTTCGAGGGTGAATGAGATCCTGGCGGTATACCAAAGTGAGCGAAGCATTCCGGCCATTGCCACAGAATCCATTGATGATGCTCTGTCCCTGATGAGGATCCAGAATGCTGTGTTGGAGACGGATCAGTTCATGGCCATAAAAGCCCTGGTGGACAGTTATAACAACATCCATCGATTCGTACAGAATCTAGCAGACCTTCTTCTCCCTATGGTCAGCACCCTTTTTTCCAACGATCCCCCCAATCTCATCATTCCAGCAGAGATCGATAAGGTCCTGGAGCGCAACGGAACAGTTAAATCCAATGCCTCACCGGAACTGTCCAAGATCCGCCATGAATTGGTCAAGAAACGATCCTCCGCGGACAGGATCTTCTATCGGGCACTCAAAAAGTATAACACTGCTGGAGTTCTTGGAGAGATCACGGAGAGCTTTCACGAGGATCGGCGGGTTCTGGCGGTTCAGGCCAGTTTCAAAGGGAGGGTCAACGGGATCTTCCATGGTTCCAGCGCCAAGAATTCGTTGGTCTATATCGAACCTGGCGAGTGCATCGAGATCAATAATGAGGTGAGTATGCTCATCGATGATGAGCGCAAGGAGATCCGAAGGATCCTTCGTCAGTTGACCCGGACAATGGCCCAACACAGGGATGAATTGATCCGCTTCTCCTCGATCCTGGTCGAATTCGATACGCTTCATGCTCGGGCCGTCTATGCGTTTCGCAACGATGGTGTACTTCCAAGGATATCAAAGGAGCCGGTCATTACCCTAAAAAAGGCGATCAATCCGGTTCTTCAACATTTCAATGCATCGAAGGGAAAAGCGGTTATTCCCCTGGATATTCACCTGGATCAGGAGGAAAGGATATTGGTGATCTCCGGTCCCAATGCAGGGGGGAAGTCCATTACCCTGAAGACCGTTGGACTTATGCAAATGATGATCCAATCAGGTATTCTTCTTCCGATTCATCCAGATTCGGAAGTGGGATTGTTCGATCGGATCATGGGGGATATTGGGGATAGTCAAAGCATTGAGAACGAGCTAAGTACATATAGTTCAAAACTCGAGAAAATGAAGGTGTTTCTGGAAGAGGCAGATCCCTCTGCTCTTTTCCTGATCGATGAATTTGGATCGGGTTCGGATCCTGAATTGGGTTCTGCGCTAGCCCAGGTCTTTCTCGAACGATTGAATGTCCGCAAGGCATTCGGGGTCATTACGACCCACTACAATAACATTAAGGCCCTTGCGTCGGAACTCCCGGGCACTCTAAACGGAAGCATGCAATTCAATCAAAGGAGTTTCCGGCCCGAATTCATTCTCAACGTAGG
>JAJLJK010000153.1:0-6628 GCA_033844885.1 Bacteroidota bacterium
TAAGGGTTGAAGGATGGAATTTAATAAGAGTTTCGATATTCCAAATACCTTCCAATCGGTAATTCCTTGGAGTTCAACCTGGGACTGGAATTCTTCGATCATTTTTTGCATCTTCCAAACTCAATACCCTGAGACATGAAGAAACTGCTACTCGCCCTGTCCGCTGGGATGATCATCTCATGCGGGAATCCTTTGATTGAAACCGATCTGATCCTATACAATGGACCTATCTACACCGTTGATTCCTCCTTTTCGGTAGCCGAGGCCATGGCGATCACAAACGGTAAGATAGTGGCTGTAGGGAAATACGAGGATGTCTTTGGAACCTATTCATCAAAGGATTCCATCAATCTCAATGGAACTCCGGTCTATCCAGGTCTGATCGATGCCCATTGCCATTTTATGGGATATGCCGATGGGCTCGGGAATGCGGAACTGATAGGTGCCTCTTCCTGGGAGGAGACCGTAGCCAGACTGATCGCCTTTCGGAATAGTCACCCGGATCTGCCCTACCTGGTAGGCAGAGGGTGGGATCAAAACGACTGGCCAGGAAAGAAATATCCTGACAGACGCCTTTTGGATGATGCCTTTCCGGATATCCCCGTAGTACTTTCCAGGGTCGATGGGCATGCGATCATGGTCAACAAGGTAGCTCTCGAGATGTCGGGGATCACCACAAAAACCCGGATTCAGGGTGGAGATGTGGTGGTAGAGAACGGTGAGTTGACCGGTCTGCTCATTGACAATGCTGAGACATTGGTCCAACTTCCTCCCAAGGAAAACCAAATCAAGGCCGATCTCTTAAAAAAGGCGGAGCAAAATATCTTCAAAAAGGGACTAACTTATCTCGTAGACGCAGGTTTACCCCTTTCCGATCTTCAATTTATCCGGTCGCTTCAGGACAAGGGAGATCTGAAGGTCCGATTCTACGGAATGGTGAGCGATGGCAATGCGGATATCCGGAGGATGATCGAGCAGGGCCCGATCCAAACCGAGAGAATGACCATTCGTTCATTCAAATTCTATTCGGATGGTGCTCTGGGATCACGAGGTGCCCTACTGCGGGAGCCTTATTCGGACATGCCGGGACATTTTGGACTGCCCGTCACTTCCTATCACCGTATGGACTCCATTTTCCCCATTCTGGCAAAAGCGGGATTTCAGGTCAACACCCACGCCATTGGGGACTCAGCCACTCATCTCATCACAGATCTTTACCTTCGATATATGCCCGAAGGTGGTGAATGGAGGATCGAGCATGCTCAGGTCATGGGAAAAGAAGATATCGAGCGTGCCTGTGGTAAAGGGGTGTGGATGTCTGTTCAACCCACACATGCCACCAGCGATGCACCCTGGGCAGAGGATAGATTGGGTCACAAACGGATCGAAAAGGCCTATTCCTATCAGCAAATGATCGATATCTGCAGTAAGGTGGCATTGGGCACGGACTTTCCGGTCGAGAATATCTCTCCATTCCTCACCTTTCGATCCGCCATCAGCCGAAAGGATCCAAACAACCAACCCGAAGGTGGATTTCGTCCGGATCAGGCTCTCTCCAGAATGGATGCCCTTCGCGGAATGACCATCTGGGCAGCCCGTTCGGTCTTTGCCGATGAAACAGTAGGAAGTCTGGAACCCGGCAAATCCGCTGATTTCATTGTTCTGGATCGAGATATCATGAACATTCCTGACGATGAGATCCTCAAGGTCACTGTTCTCAATACCTACATTGCCGGTGAACGGGTCCATTGATCAGTTTTCAACAATTTGACAACCTGGAACTCCGTTATCCAAATGGAAAATGGGAGGGCCTTTCAGGTTTGTTGATAATTGGTTTTTTCCCTTCGGGGGATTATCTGTAAATTTTATTTCTGTTATTCCAAAAGTTCATGAACCCAGATCTTCTGATCATTGTCTTACCACTTGCTTTGTACCTCGGGTATCGGGCTTTTTTGTATTGGATACCAGACCCACTGAGATACACGGCCCGATTCCATCAGGTAGAATTCCTCCCACATGGTCAAAAAAAGGCGATGGAACTGTCTGAGGAAGCGTTGAAGAGGGCTGGATTCAGGATCACCGGACGCGATGAACGATCTGGTGATCTCTATGCAGAGACCCGTTTTTCCATGTCTTCATGGAAGGAAGGGATCGTGGTCTCCTTCTCGGAGGTCCCCTCAGGTACGAGGATCGACCTTATCTCGATCTGTAAGGTTCCGACCCAGATCGTGGACTGGGGCAAGAATCGCCGTAATGCCCGGAGGTTCTTTTCCGCCCTTGGAAGAAATTAATCTCCCAACTCATTCCCCAAGTTTTCTACTTTTATGCGCCAATCAAGAAATTCAATGGCGCATCCCTACTTTGACCAAAAGGTTTTCTGGATCACCGGAGCCTCTTCAGGCATCGGTAAAGCCGTTGCACTGGAAGCTGCCAGAATGGGATCCAAACTGATCCTTTCTGCCCGAAATGAGGAAGCTCTGAACACCGTTGCCGACGAATGCCGCTCCCTTGGAGTAGAGGCCAGAGTACTGCCTTTCGACCTTACAGAGATCGAGGGTCATTCCTCCATCGCCCAAAAGGCCATTTCACTGTATGGACACGTGGACATGCTTTTCAACAATGGTGGCATATCCCAACGGTCCCTGGCAAGTGAGACCCCTCTTTCCATCGACCGAAAGGTCATGGAGATCGACTTTTTCAGTCATGTATCCCTGACCAAGGCCATTCTCCCTCATCTATTGGAGCGAAAATCAGGCCATATCATCGCCAATTCAAGTATCACCGGTATCTTCGGATTCCCCTTGCGGTCGGCTTATTCTGCTGCCAAGCACGCCATTCACGGCTTCTTCGAGTCCTTGAGGGCCGAACTGGCATCCACAGGAGTAAAGGTGACAATCATCGCTCCTGGCAGGATCGCCACGGAGATCTCAAAGAACGCTATCCTCAAGGATGGGTCTTCACATGGAAAGATGGACGAAGGATTGGCCGCAGGAATGCCTCCTGAAAAATGTGCTCAACAGATCCTGAAGGCCGTCCGAAAGAACAGACCCGAAGCAGTGATCGGTGGAAAGGAAACCCTGATGGTCACTTTTAGACGTAAGCTTCCCTTTGTTTTCTTCCGTCTGGTGAGCAAGGTAAAACCAACATAGAACGAAACTGGAAATCAACAGACCATGAGTGATTATCATATTCGCGGGATCCAACAGATCGGGATCGGCGTTGAAAGTATCGAGAAGGCCTTCCCTTGGTACCGCAAGGTATTTGGTGCCGATATCATCCTTTTCGACGACGACTCCATTGCGGAGTTCATGCTTCCCTATACCGGGAACCAACCCCAAAAACGAAGGGCTATACTCGCGGTGAACCTGATGAGTGGTGGAGGCTTTGAGATCTGGCAATACAAGGGGCGAAAACCTCAGGCACCTGATTTTGAAGTGAAACTGGGAGACCTGGGGATCAATATTGTAAAGATCAAGGCGGTGGATGTTAAGGCCACCCATGCTGCCTACAAGGCTCAGAACCTGAATATCACGGAACTTCTGGAAGACCCACAGGGAAATCCGATGTTCTTCATCACCGACCCATTCGGAAATCGATTCCAGATCGTCCAGGGAACGGGATGGTTTCGAACCAAGGAGAACAAACTTACCGGACTGACCTATGGGGCGATCCTGGGGGTTCACGACATCGATGAGACCCTGAAGGTTTATCGAGATATTCTAGGTTACGATGTGACGGTCTACGATCGGGAAGGAAAATTTGAGGACCTCTCCAGCATTCCGGGAGGACAAGGCTCCTTTCGACGTGTACTGCTTCGCCATTCCGAAGATCGCATCGGAGGATTCGGTCGAATGTTCGGTCCTTCTGAGATCGAATTGGTTCAAGCCTTGGATCGCCCAACCAAGAATATCTTTGAAGGTCGATTCTGGGGTGATCTGGGTTTCATCCACCTATGTTTTGATGTGATGGGAATGGATGGGCTTCGCAAGGCCTGTGCAGACTTAGGTCATCCTTTCACTGTGGACAGCCAAACCGCTCAGGAAGGAAAGAGTTTCGAGATGGGCGATTCAGCCGGACTCTTCAGTTACATTGAGGACGGCGGTGGAACACTCATCGAATTTGTGGAGGCACATAAACTTCCGCTGATCAAGAAAGTATGGGAACTCGATCTCAAGAATCGACCTCCCAAAAAACCGGTACCCGCCTGGATCATCAAAGCTCTTCGCTTCACTCGAACCAAAGAATAAACCCATGCCCGGAAAGGAATTTTGGAACGATCGGTATGGGGCGAGTGAGTATGCCTATGGAGTGGAACCCAATGTCTTCTTCCAACACCAACTGGATACCCTGAACCCTGGGACTTTGCTCCTTCCCGCCGAGGGAGAAGGTCGAAATGCGGTCTATGCAGCATCCCGGGGATGGAAGGTCACCTGTTTCGATCAAAGTGAAATGGGTCGAAAAAAAGCCCTTCAACTCGCCGCGGAAAAAGGGGTTGAGATCGATTATCGGATCGCCTCGATCGACGATTTTGATACCAACGAGCGCTTTGATGCCATCGGCTTGGTCTATGTCCATCTTCCTTCCCAGCTCAGGTCATCTTTCCACAACTACATGATGGAACTGTTGAATCCTGGCGGTCGAATTATCCTTGAAGCATTTTCAAAGGAACAACTTGGGCGAACCTCCGGCGGACCCCAGGATCTCCATCTTCTTTATTCGATCGATGAATTAGAGGATGATTTCAATGACCTCGAGGACCTTTCCATAGAAGAACTCGAAGTGGATCTTAAGGAAGGTCCATTTCATGAAGGAAAAGCAATGGTTTTACGGCTAATCGCAAATAAATAACAGCTCATATTGCAAAAAATGAAAAATACTACTCTACTCCTTTTTTCATTCCTTTCTATTTCCCTCGCTCATGGACAGACCCACGCGTTGACCGATGAGGGTCAGGATGTCCTTCTCTTTGAGGACGGAACCTGGTCATATGTCGAGGATCTCGAACTGACCGAGAATGAGGTGGATATTCCCATGAATCCCACCGAATTCAAAAGGCCAAAGAGTGCCTCATTTCTGGTCAAGTCATCCAGTTTTAACATTGGAATACACATCGATCCAAAGGCATGGTCCTTCAATAAGGGCAAGACCAACGAGGATGCGGAATATGAATTTGAGTCCAAAAAAGGCGAGATCTATGGGATGATGATCGCTGAAGGGATAGAGATCCCATTGTTGACCTTGAGGTCGATCGCATTGGAAAATGCGCAGTCGGTGGCCCCAGATGTTCATATCGTTCATGAGGAATATCGTATGGTGAATGGGATCAAGGTCCTTTGCCTGCAAATGGAAGGCACTTACCAAGGGATACAGGTCGCTTATTTAGGCTATTACTATAGCAATGAGAATGGAACCGTCCAAATGGTCACCTATTCTGGAAAGAAGATCATGGAACGGGAAAAGGAAAGAGCAGTCGAGTTCTTAAATGGTCTGGTAGAACTCTGATCAGCCGGCACGTCGGACATCCAAAACATCCCGAAGAACATTCCCCAGGGTCATGAAGGCCAGGACCAGAATCAGGATACATGCGCCGGGGATAACGGCCAGATAAGCCTTTCCCATCACTAGATACGGATAGTGATCCTTGACCATCCCACCCCAAGAGGGCATGGGGGGTTGGGCTCCGATCCCCAAAAAGCTCAGTCCGCTTTCGATCAAGATGGCTGAGGCGAAATTGGCAGCTGATATGACGATCAGGGGTGCCATGACATTGGGAAGAATGTGTTTCCAGATGATCCGAGAACGGGTGAACCCCAGAACCTGCCCGGCTTCCACATATTCCTTGTTCTTCTCACTGATCACCTGTCCTCTGATGACACGTGCCACTTCGACCCACATGGTCAGTCCAACAGCAATGAAGACCTGCCAGAAACCTTTTCCTAATGCAAGGGTCAGGGCGATGACCATCAACAAGGTAGGAATGCTCCAAACCACATTGACCAGCCACATGATCAGCGAATCCACCCGACCCCCAAAATATCCCGCATAGGCTCCGAGCGGGATCCCAAGTAGGAGGGAAATGACGACGGCAATGAAACCCACAGAGAAGGATATCCGGGCCCCAATGATGAGTCGACTCAGAAGGTCACGACCATACTTGTCCGTGCCCAACCAGTAGGTTCGGTGTTCAACGAATTGCCCTTGGAAATCATCCGAAGAGATATTGGTGCCCCATTTCTCGAGGGGAATGGATTCCACGACCTTGCCCTCTGCGTCCTGAACGAAGAAATGGTCACCCTCGGCCTTCCAATGAGTCAGAACACGAGTGCGGTAGGAACTGGGCGAGCCCGTCAGCCATCCTGTCAGCCACCCCGTCTCCTCATGATCGACATCAAGCGGGATCTTTAATAGGTCCGCCTCGGTGCCGGGAGGTTTCGTGGCAAGCGGAAGGTTCATTGAATTTGCGTAAGGAGTGGGATCGGGGGTGATTAGGTATCCCAGGATGGCCACAATGGCGATGAAAACGATCACCCCCATCGAGAGTTTCCCGAGGGGGTGATCCCATATCTTTCTTACCACAGAGCCTTCAAGGGCCACTGCCGTCATATCACATGTCCTTTACGGTCGAATA
>JAJLJK010000154.1:0-3752 GCA_033844885.1 Bacteroidota bacterium
AGGGACAGTAGGATAGAGGTAGACACACCCGACATAGTCATCTGGGACGTGAACAAAAAAACTGGGCTTATACCGCTCGATCTTATGTTGGGCAATCAGGAAAACAAAATATCCATTCACCAACATCAGTGTGATCTGGGCAGCAAGATCCATCGAACGCCGACGTTCTTCACTAAGACCTTTCCAATACAGAAGAAACAAAAAACTCCATACGATCAGCCCACCCAATAGCCCCATTGGTACCAGAAATATTCCAAGGCCATAATAGGTCTGGTAATATCCCAACCAAGCATAATACAGCCCCAGGACCACAAGGAAGGTGATCAGGACGGCATAGAGATACCGGGACTTTTGCTTAGCAGAATATTGTTTTGCCATGGAGTGATCACATTGAGCTTTAATTTACATTCTCTATTTCAAAAAAAGGGTGACGTCTGGCACATTCCCCTTTCGGGGGATGATGATCTCCAAAAAGGAAGCTATTGGGTGACCGGGATCCAGATCTCTTCCTTTGAAGAAGAGTCATTTTGTCGGTACTCCTTTCCCATGATGGCCAGGTGTGGACGATCATCCAAAGACCATTCGGATTGGGGGAGCCATTCAGAAAAGATCCAGCGATAAGCAGGAGCTGCATCCTGAGGGGTGCCTTGATAAGAAAATACCGCATAATTCCCGTTCGAGAGGATCAAGACGTTCAAGGATCCAGGAACCTGAACATCGGAAGATATCGGGATACCTGCCCATTTTTTGAAGGTCCTTGATGGAGAGAATTCATCGAAGAACCCTTTTGGATAGACCTCAATCGAATAGAGATTCTGATCGATCCTTCCTGAAATTTCCTTTATTAGGGGACCAAAGGATTGCCAAAGTTGAGTCGTCTTATTCTGAACGAATGACATTTCCATCGAAAGTCCAGCGATTCGGGTCTCAGGGTGTTCTTCGAGTCTATTGAAACTTATCATGAAGGCCTATTTGTATCCGATGTCTGGAGTAAGGGCAATTCCGCTTTTCCTGAAATTCCCTTCCCCTTTGGCAAGGATCTTCTGGTCCTCATCCATGATAAATGCCCTCGCTTTCCAGTCTTTGTTCTCCTGGAGAAGATATTCACCATAGGCGATCAACCTTCCAGTTGAAAAAGGTCGCAAGAATTGAACCTGAAAGTTGGCAGTCAGGATGAATTGATCCCTGATCAAGGACTGCACAGCAAAAAAGGCGGCATCATCCATCAACTTGAAATAAACCGAACCATGAAGTCCACCCAGGGCATGGTGATATCGGTCATCCACTACGATCCCGATCTGGGCCTTGCCCTCCTGAATCGAACAGGTTGTGCTTTCAAAGAGCTTTTGGTTGATGTTGGCATTCAGGTACATCCTTTCAAGCTTGCGAAAATGATCCTCCATCAGTTGATCTCTTTAAGTTGGATGACCACATTTCCAGTCTTCATGCCTGTTTCCACATAGTGATAGGCATCATGGATCCTCTCGAAAGGATATACCCGGTCAACAATAGGTTGATACTTTCCTTCACGGATGACCTTTTCAAAGAAGATGAAATCCTCCTTTCGATTGACTGGAATGGGGAATCGAACTTGTTTCCCTCCGATTATCGGTGTGATCAAATGGAGAAAAGGGTTCTGAGCCCATGGGCCCAACTCAGTGGAATAATACGTTCCTTTTTTTCGAAGGATCCTTTTACATTTTCCAAAAGTGCTCTTGCCAACGGCATCAAACACAACATCGAATTCATGTCCTGATCTTGTGAAATCCTCTTTCAGGTAATCATAAACCCTATCTGCTCCAAGGCGCTTCAAGAGGTCCAGATTTGGTGTATTTCCTACGGCGGCCACATCCGCACCCATATATTTCGCCAACTGAAGGCCGGCGCTGCCAATGGACCCGGTGGCTCCATTGATCAATATCCGATGGTCTCTTTTGAAATTGATCAAACGCAAGTAATTCCAGGCTAGCATGGCGCCATCTGTGATGGAAGCAGCCTCGAGGTGGCCAAGGTTTTCCGGTTTCTTTACGACGGTATGATCCTCATTGATCTTGAGATACTCAGCATGGGCCCCCAGCTGATCTCCGGTATGACCAAAAACCTCGTCCCCGACCTTAAACCGAGTGACCTTATTCCCAATTTCCACCACTTTACCTGAGAATTCAGAACCCAGTATCCTTCTTTTAGGTCCAAAGAGACCTGTAAAGAATCGGGCAATGAAGGGATCGGCTTTCCTGAACCCGCAATCGGAACGATTTACAGTGGTCGCATGGACCTCCACAAGGATATCCTCTGGTTGGATCTCGGGCATAGGAACCTCCTCGAAATGAACCACTTCCGGAGGACCATAGCGGTCATAGGTAAAGGCTTTCATGGATCAAAGGAATTGAAAGAAGGAAGGTAGGGATTTTGGTGAGGTTCAGTCCTTTTTCAGATCGGGATACAACCACTGGAAAGCGTCCATCAAAGCTTCATGAAGAATATCTCCATGGGTGCGATCGGGATAGAATTGAAACAAGATGCCTTCATCAGATCCCCACTGTTCCGTAATGCGTTCCCGGAACCGCGCTGATAATTCCTCCATGCGATAGCCTTCTTTTCCAACAGCAATGAAAACCTGAGGTCTCTCGGTTGGAATATGGGGAGTCCTTTTTAGGAGAAGCTCATTGTCCCACCATAGGCTTGGACTGACAATGATGTACTGATCAAAGACCATAGGCCACCGGACAAGTACCTCCGCGGCAAATAGGCCAGCCATGGATTGCCCGATCAGGCAAGAGGTGGCTTTTGTGCGATACTCTGTTTCAATAGAGGGTTTCAATTCAGTGACAAGAAAACGGAAGAAGGAATAGGAACCTCCACTTGTGGGAAATTCCTTGATCAGATCAGGATCCTTGGTCTCCGAGGTCATATCCTTTATTCGGTCGATATTCTCGATCCCGACCACGATGGTAGGGGGAAGTTGGTGAACCCATGGGAAGGATTCGAACTGAACCAAACCCATTACATGAATGAAATCCTCATCCAATCCTCCATCTAGAAGATAAATGACGGGGAATTGGGCTGTGGTATCCTCATAGTACTCTGGAGGTAGGTATATGTTGACCGTCCTTTCCTCGTTTAGATTTTTCGAATAAAGCGTTCTTTTTTCGCCGATCGAGATTGGATTGGGGGCGGAAAGGGGTTTTTTGGACTGCCCTTGAAGTTTGAGGCTGGACAGGATCAAAACGGCCAATGTGAATGCCGGAAATAGTAGATTGATCTTGTGCAAGGATCCCATGATCAGGAGATTTCCTCCATCTGGTCAAGTATCTCGGATTGCACAAGAGAAACCTCTCTCCATTGCCTTTCCAAAAGCTTGTAGAGTAAGAAACACCCTGCAAAACCAAAGGGAAGACTTAGGAAGGAAAACACCAGTTCATCCGTCTTTGCAAGGGTATCAGGGTTGGTCTGCTCCATTACCATGATGGTGAGGAATACTCCAAGAAAGGAACTAACATAATAGGAGAGTACCCCCAGTATCGCAAAGCCCCATTTGTTCCTATTAAATCTCAACGCGAGATTGAAGAAATACTTTCCGATCAAATAGATAAATAGGATTCCGAGCATGACAGACCTTTATTGATCATCAATGTAGAAGAAAAATAGTTGCCATGAAAACGTTACTCCATTTCGATCACTCTAAAGTGCTCCTTATCGAAGACTCTGAAATAGACCTCACCCGGGTACAAATAGAAAAAGGGAGCGAATTT
>JAJLJK010000155.1:0-9180 GCA_033844885.1 Bacteroidota bacterium
GTGGATACCGGCTATAACTGGGATTACTATGTGATCTACAAATCCGGTTCAAGGAATGGTCCCTTTAGTCCGATCGATACGATCCCGAATTACCTGACTACCAGCTATACCGATGTAGGTGCTAGCAATGGCCCTGCTTTCTATGTGGTCAAGCATTTTGGAGGTTGTGATTATTTCAGCACCAACTCGGATACGGTAGCGGCGATGAACCTGTCGATCACCCCGATCCCACCGACCAATAGTAGTGTGGCTCAGCTCAACTGGTTTGCCATGCACTCACCCGATACAGTTTTGGATTACGAGATCTATCGTCGCACCACCAATGGTGCCTGGGGATTGATCGGAGGAACCCAAGACACCATGTATCGCGACACCGTGAACATCTGTGGAGCGAATCTGGAGTACCAGGTACGAGTGAATAACTCCTGCAACAGTAATATCGTGAGTGGTTTCTTCTCGGATCAGAACAATCTGGATGTGATCCGGATCGATTCGGTATCGGTGGCCAACGGTCAGTCGATCGCGGCCTGGAGCGAGACCACGCAAGGAGATGCGACAGATTACATCGTCCTAAAATTCATCCAGGGTCAGGGCTGGGTACCGGTGGATACGGTTCCTGTAGGCACACAGACCTGGACTTATGCGAACTCGCAGGCCACCACAATGATCGAGAACTTCAAGGTGGTGACCATGGACAGCTGTGGGAACGTCTCGAGTGAGCTGAATACGAAATACCATCGCAACATCTGGCTGCGCAGCAACCTGGATGCATGTGATAATAAGATGCGCCTGAGCTGGAACAGCTATAAGAACTGGCCGGGTGGAGTACAGGAATACCGGGTAATGGTCGACGAGACCGATGACCTGGGGAACTTCACTCCGAACAAGGTATTGGCCACGTTGTCTCCGAACGATTCACTGTATGTGGATCAGGGACTGCAGAGTGGCTACAAATATTGTTACTACATCCGCGCGGTGGATACCTCGGGTGTGGTGACCTCGACCTCGAATCAGGAGTGTATCGATGCGATCGTGACCAATGGTTCGGACTTTTTGTACATGGCCAAGGCCGATGTTCGTGCCCTGGGCGGTGTGGACCTAGTGGCCTACATCGACAAGGATGCCGATGTGAAGACCTATACCTTTGAGCGTTCTGAGTTCAGGGGAGGACCTTTCACAGGATTGGTAACGATCCCCAAACCACAGAGCGCCCCCTGGCAGTTGCGTTACACTGACTTTAGTGCCAACACGAGTTCGACCAGCTATTTCTACCGATTGACGAGCATCGACTCCTGTGACCTTCCGGATACGGTATCGAACTTTGCCCGTTCAATTCACCTGACCGTGACGGCCAATGGCAACCTGACCAACTCATTGACCTGGTCAGAGTATGAGCAGTATGGCGGAACGATGGGCTATGAGGTGTACCGCAAGCAGGAAGGAGAACCCGGCTTCACGCTGGTGACCGATCAGTTGGGACAGGGCGACACGGTATTCGTGGACAATGTCTCTGGACTGAGCCAGGGTAGGGGCAAGTTCTGCTACTATATACGCGCTACCGAGAGTGGCAACCCGGATGGGTACAGAGACAGTGATGGTAGTGAATATGCTTCCCGTTCGAATCAGGCCTGTGCGGTCCATGAGGCTCGGATCTTTGCACCGAATGCGTTCAACCCCGAGAGTGATTATCCGGAGAACCGGAGTTGGGGTATAAGCAACGTGTTCGCCAAGGAAGGAACCTTTGAGCTGAAGATCATCAACCGCTGGGGTCAGGAGGTATTCTCGACCATGGATCCCACCGAGCGTTGGGATGGTACTTCGAGTGGAGAGAAAGCCCCAATGGGTGTGTATGTCTACAAGTTGAAGTATCAGTCGATCGATGGTCTTCCACAGGAAGAACGCGGCACCTTCACCTTGATCCGTTAAGGACGGTCAAACGTTAATAAATGACAAACCCCGTTCAACCTGGTTGGGCGGGGTTTTTTCTTAATATCAGATATGGTGTCTATCAGACAGAAAATGCGTAAATTTGCGCGCAATTTAACTCTAAATTGCATCTTCATCCATGTCACTTAGTTCCTCAAAAATACTCGGAGAAGGTCTGACCTATGACGACGTTCTCCTGCTTCCCAACTACTCTGAGGTACTCCCTCGTAATGTGGATATCTCAACCCGGTTCACCCGCAACATCATTTTGAAGACCCCGATCGTTTCCGCTGCCATGGATACGGTAACAGAGTCTGCAATGGCGATCGCGGTGGCGCAGGATGGAGGTATTGGAGTTCTTCACAAGAACATGACGATCGAGCAGCAGGCAATTGAAGTGCGAAAGGTGAAGAGAGCCGAGAGTGGGATGATCCTTGATCCAGTGACCCTGGATGAGAATGCTCTGGTCTCGGATGCAAAGAACATGATGGCCGAATACAAGATCGGCGGGATCCCCGTGGTGGATGAGAACAACAAGTTGAAGGGGATCATCACCAACCGCGATCTGCGTTTCGAAAAGAACAATGAGCGTCCGATCCGGGAGATCATGACCAAAGATAACCTCATTGTCACTCATGAGAACACAAGCCTTGCAGAGGCAGAGGATATTCTTCAGGAGCACAAGATCGAGAAACTTCCTGTCGTCCGAAAGGACAACACCCTCATCGGTCTGATCACCTATCGTGATATCACCAAACTTCGCATCAAGCCCAACGCCTGCAAGGATCAGTATGGGCGACTCCGTGTAGCGGCTGCTTGTGGTGTGACCGGTGATATTCTTGAAAGGGTAAGTGCCCTTGTGGATTCAAATGTTGATGCCTTGGTCATCGATACAGCTCACGGGCACACTCGTGGAGTGGTGGATGCCCTGAAAGCCGTCAAGAGCAAATATCCTGAATTGGATGTGGTCGTTGGAAATATAGCTACCGCTGAAGCGGGTAAATATCTGGTTCAGGCTGGAGCCGATGCCGTTAAGGTCGGAATTGGACCTGGGTCCATTTGTACGACCCGTGTGGTGGCTGGAGTAGGGGTTCCCCAATTGTCAGCGATCCTCAATGTGGCCGAGGGTATCAAGGGTTCTGATGTTCCGCTTATCGCGGATGGAGGGATTAAATTCACTGGTGACATTGTCAAGGCCCTTGCTGCGGGTGCGGATTCTGTCATGTTGGGAAGCATGCTTGCCGGAACCAAGGAATCCCCCGGGGACACCATCATTTATGAAGGACGTAAATACAAGACCTACCGCGGAATGGGATCCATCGAGGCCATGCAAGCCGGATCCAAGGACCGCTACTTCCAGGATGTGGAAGATGATATCAAGAAACTGGTTCCGGAAGGAATTGTAGGTCGAGTTCCCTACAAAGGGGAGGTCGGTGAGGTCATCTATCAGTTCATCGGAGGCTTGCGTGCCGGAATGGGTTACTGTGGATCTGCCAATATTGCGGATCTCAAGGAAAAAGCCCGATTTGTACGAATGAGCGCCGCCGGTGTCCATGAGAGCCACCCCCATGGCGTGACCATCACAAGGGAAGCTCCCAATTATTCGCGATAATTTTCATTGGATGAAGTAGTGAGATCCGGCCCCTTGAGGCCGGATTTTTTTTGGAAAATTTTAACATCCTTCACCTCATCGAATCCCAACACCCGATTTACATTGCGGTTTGTTACATTTGCTAGCGCTCAAAAAACCTAAGCAATGAAAAAAGCTTCACTTTTCGGCTGTCTCCTGATGGCTTTATCCGTTTACGGACAATCCAACCAAAGCGATACACTCGCATGGATCGGTGGAGAACCCGTGATGGCAGATGAGTTCATCGCCGTTTATTCGAAGAATAAGGATATTGGAAAGGATATCGATCCAAAAACCCCAAGAGAGTATCTCGACCTTTTCATCAACTTTAAGTTGAAGGTTCACGAGGCAGAAGAAATGGGGCTGGATACTTCTCAGGCTTTTCTTCGTGAATTCTATTCTTATCGTTCGCAACTGGCGAAACCCTATTTGACCAAGAAGGAAGTAGGAGATGAGCTCTTGATGGAAGCCTACGCGAGGATGGAGCAAGAGGTGAATGCCAGTCATATCATGTTGGATCTCCCAACAGATGCTATCCCTGAGGATACACTGAAGGTTTACAAGAAGCTTATGGATATTCGCAAGGACATCATCGATGGAAAGATCTCTTTTGAGGATGCGGCGCAGCAATATTCAACCGATACCTATTCTGCTAAAAGAGGGGGGAACCTGGGGTACTTTACGGTATTCAACATGGTCTATCCCTTTGAGAACGCTGCATATGATACTCCGGTCGGTAGTATTTCGAAACCAGTACGCACCCAGTTTGGATACCATATCGTCAAAATTCTGGATAAGAGACCAGCTAGTGGCGTGATCACCGTAGCCCAGATCTTTGTCAAAGGAGGCGGAACCAATGCAGATGCCAAGGCGGACAATAGCTCAAAGGTTAAGATCATGGAGATCTATGAAAAAGTGAAGGCAGGAGAGGATTTCGGTCTTTTGGCCAAGCAATTCTCTGATGACCCTCAATCAGCTTCCAATTATGGAAAGATGAAACCCTTCGGCATCAACACTATGATGAAGGAATTTGAGGATGCCGCCTTTTCCCTTCAGGAGATCGGAGATGTTTCGGAGCCTTTCCAAACGCAAATGGGATGGCATATTGTGAAACTGATCGATCGCAAACCCATTGCCACTTTCGAAGAAGCCAAACCACAGTTGCTGAAGAAGATCGAATCTGACTCTCGCTCGAATCGCTCGAAAGAGAGTTTCATTGCTGACCTGAAAAAGGAATATGGTTTTGAGTCTTATCCCAAAAATCTCAAGCCGTTCTACAAAATGGTGGACAAGTCCTACCTCGAAGGAACCTGGAGTGCACCCGAAGGGAAGAAACTCAACAAGGTCTTGTTCAAGTTTGCCGATCAGGAAGTGACCCAACAGGACTTTTTGGATTATCTGGTTTTCAATCAGAAGCGAGGTCAAAAATCAGCCACACCTGAGCAGGAGGTTTACAAGCAATTCAACCTATTTGAAGAGCAAACCCTGATGGATTATGAGGATCGTCACCTTGAATCCAAGTACCCCGAGTTCAGACTTCTTGTGAACGAGTACCGAGATGGAATCCTGTTATTCGATCTCACAGAAGAAAAGGTCTGGAATGCCGCAGTGGAAGATTCAGTAGGTGTTGAGATGTACTACTCACATCACGCCGATGATTATATGTGGCCTGAACGTGTCGATGGAGCCATTTTCAGTGCTGCAAATAAAGATATGGCCAAGTCCGTAATGAAAGATGTCAAAAAGGGCATGGACGGAATGGATATCTTCAAGAAATACAATGAGAACAGCAAGTTGAACGTTCGTGTGGATGAGGGATTCATTACAAAGCAGGAAGCTCCCATTCTCAATGAGGTGACCTGGAAGAAAGGATTGTACGGCCCCATTGAACGAGATGGTAGATTCTTTGTGATCAAGATCAACGACGTGGTGGCCCCCACCAACAAGACCCTTGACGAGGTACGCGGACTGGTGATCAGTGAGTACCAAAAAGAACTGGAAAAGGAATGGATCAAAGACCTTCGTTCGAAATACGAGGTCAAAGTGAATGAGAAAGTGTTTGATGAAAGTATTCAAACCCTTGCGGACTGACCTGAGGACAAAACTTAGGACAATGATATTTGCAGGGCTGGCCTCAATGGCCGGCTCTTGCTCTAATAATGAAGACCTGGATCCTACAGCCCAACCTTTGGCCCGGGTGTATGACAAGGTCCTTTATTTCGATGATATCAAGGAGATGGTTCCAAAAGGGATCGGAAAAGAGGATAGTATCCTGATGGTTCAGAACATCATCTATAATTGGGGAAAGGACCAATTGATGGTGGCTAAGGCGGAGTTCAACCTGGGGGATGACCAAAAGGACTTTGAGGAATTGGTAGAACAATACCGCTCTGATCTACTAAAATTCACCTATCAACAGGAATACATCAATCAGAATCTGGACACCAATATCTCAGAAACGGAGATTCAGGAATACTACGCTGCTCATCCACAGGATTTCGAACTAAAGGAGAATATTGTCAAGGTTCGATTTGCGGTCCTACCGCGGGAAATCCCAAAATATGATGAGATCCGAAAATTGTTCCGAGAGACGAGCGAGGAGGATAGGGAAGAGCTTCAGAATCTCCTTCTGAGCTATGCGACCAATTTCAATATCACGGACACCAATTGGGTGAGCTTTGAAAAATTGACCGAGATCATTCCGGTTCGTACCTACAATCAACAGGAGTTCTTGCAAAGGAATAGTTTTGTAACGCTTGATGACAGCCTTTCCAATTACATTCTGGTCATTGACAAGTACAAGGTGAAAGAGTCCGTCTCCCCCTTACCTTATATCCGAAACACCATTAAAAGTATCATCCTTAATCAGCGGAAGCTAACACTGATCGAGGAAATGGAGAAGAAACTCGTAGAAGATGCATATGACAAGAAGGATTTTGAGATCTATTAGTTGGATCTTCATTTTGATCCCCGTGATGGGTATGGCGCAACCACAATTGGTGGATGGTGTCGTGGCGGTCGTTGGGAACAAGATCATTTTGAAATCGGATGTGGAGGGACAGTACGAGAGTCTTCAGCGTCAAGCAGGACCCAATGCACAGGGAATGACCGAATGCAGGGTTTTTGAGGACCTCTTGTTTGAAAAATTGCTTCTTCATCATGCGGCCCTCGATAGTGTCACGATCTCAGATGAAGAGGTGGATGGAAATATCGATCGTCGTTTACAGATGTTGATCGCCCAGATCGGGTCAAAAGAAAAGCTGGAGGAGTATTACAAGAAGTCCATTGTGGAGATCAAAGAGGAGATGCGTCCATTGATGAAGAATCAGTTGGTGGCTCAACGCATGCAGGGAACCATCACTCAGGATCTGGAGATCACCCCATCCGAGGTTAGGGAATTCTATGCGGATATTCCCTCAGACAGTCTTCCGCTGGTCAACACCGAAGTAGAGTTGGGCCAGATCGTAAAGTACCCTGAGGTGAAAATGGAGGCAAAGGAAGCTGCCATTCAACAACTCAAGGATCTAAAGGAAAGGATCGAAAATGGGACCAGCTTCAGCACCATGGCCATCCTTTACTCAGAGGATCCGGGATCTGCAAAGAATGGAGGGGTTTACAACAATATCAAACGAGGCCAATTCGTGAAGGAGTTTGAGGCAGTGGCCTTCAATCTTCGACGTGGACAGATTTCCGATCCCTTTGAAACCGAATATGGATACCATATTGTCCAGTTGATCGAAAGGCGGGGAGAAGAGCTCGATGTTGCGCACATTCTTATCAAACCCAAGATCACTGATGCGGATCTTGAGGAGGCAGAGGCTTTTCTGGATTCACTTCGTCGTATGATCATGGACGGAAAGATGACCTTCGAGGAGGCTGCAGAAAAGTATTCTGAGGATGACGGCACCAAGTACAATGGAGGGATCCTCATGAACAACAATACCGGTGATACCAAGTACGAGATCAACATGCTCGACAAGACCATGTTCTTAATGATCGAGAAACTGGAACCCGGTCAGATCTCTCGCCCTGGTTTCTTTCGGGTGAATGGCAATAAGGAGGCTTTCAGGATCATCAAGTTGATCAACAAGATCGATCCGCATAAAGCGAACCTTCGTGATGACTACACGAGGATCAAGCAGTTCGCTCTTTCGCGCAAGCAGGCAGAGGCCATGGAGGAGTGGATCAATAATCGAAGCAAGGATACCTACATTAAGATCAATACCTTGTACTACCAGTGCGATTTTGAATACGACTGGTTGAATGAAAATCCCTGAATCCAATGAGCAATGACGTTCAAGCCGTCGAAAGGCTGGTAGATCAATACGCAAGGTTAAAGAAAGAGATCGGTCGAAGGATCGTAGGTCAGGAGGATGTAGTGGACACCGTCATTCTCAGTATTCTCTGTAAAGGCCACAGCCTTCTTGTCGGGGTTCCTGGGTTGGCAAAGACCTTATTGGTCAATACCATTGCCGAGGTTCTTGGACTTGAATTCAGCCGCATACAGTTCACCCCGGATCTAATGCCTTCCGATATCATCGGTTCTGAGATCATGGATGAGAACCGTCATTTTAAATTCATCAAGGGCCCCCTTTTTGCGAATATCGTTTTGGCGGATGAGATCAATCGGACCCCGCCTAAGACCCAATCCGCCTTGCTGGAGGCCATGCAGGAAAAGGCCGTGACCGCGGCAGGTCACACCTACAGAATGGCAGACCCATTCTTTGTGTTGGCCACTCAAAATCCCATCGAACAAGAGGGAACCTATCCCTTGCCCGAGGCTCAGTTGGACCGATTCATGTTCAATATCAATGTGGATTATCCTTCTTTCGAAGAGGAGGTGGATATCGTAAAGAATACCACCGGAGATCGGGATGACAAACCTTCCAGTGTACTGACCGCTGATGAGATCCGGGCCATTCAACAATTGATCCGTCGAGTTCCGGTCGCTGATAATGTGGTTGAGTACGCGGTATCCATCGCCAGTCGGACACGTCCCGGATCGGCAAGGGCAAATGAAATGGTCAACAAGTATCTCTCTTGGGGAGCAGGGCCTAGAGCATCGCAGAATCTGGTGCTAGGAGCAAAGGCTCATTCAGTGATCCATGGAAAATTCTCTCCGGATGCTGAGGATGTTCGGGCAGTGGCAAAACCGATCCTGCGTCACCGTATCGTAAAGAATTACATGGCAGATGCGGAGGGTATCACTGAGGAGAAGATCATTGAATCCCTTTTCTGACCTATTTACTGAAAAGGTTGTATTTCATAATGCAGTAGATCGCCCGGAAACCATCTTTCCAGTTGATCTTTTTCCCTTCTGCAAATGTCCGTCCGTAGTAACTGATCCCCACTTCGTAGATCCTGATACTTGGGATCCTTGAGATCTTTGCGGTCACTTCGGGTTCAAAGCCAAAGCGATTTTCTTTCAATCGAACTCCTTTGATGATATCTGACCTGAACAACTTGTAGCATGTTTCCATGTCCGTAAGGTTCAGGTTGGTGAACATATTGCTCAGGAAGGTCAGGAACTGATTTCCGATGGAATGCCAGAAGAACAGAATGCGGTGTGCATTACCGCCCATGAATCTGGATCCATAGACCACGTCTGCATGTCCATCCAGAAC
>JAJLJK010000156.1:0-3738 GCA_033844885.1 Bacteroidota bacterium
TTCATGGAAACGGAAAGGATCTGGTTCCTGGCTTACCCCTTGTTATTCATCAGCCTGAAAAGGGATGGCCCAATTGAATGGTCCGAAGTTTTGGTAGGATGTTGGCTCATTCTCCAGATCACCTTCCATGGGGATCTTGGGTTTGGGTCCATGTAAAGCCCTTACCTTTGCACTATGTCTAAAAAGAAGAAGATCAAACGCCAGGATGACGGCATCGTCTATTCGACCAATCCCAACTTTGCCTTTGCGGACCTATTGAAGGATCTCCATCCTGATGCTGGGGATGGAACCGATTCTCAGGATGTACGAGTGCATCTTGAAAAGAAAGGTCGTGGTGGTAAGGTGGTCAGCATCATTAAGGGGTTCACTATGGCAGAGGATGAGATCGATGAGCTTGCTCGTGAGCTTAAGGCCCATTGTGGGGTAGGCGGAAGTGTAAAAGAGGGAGAGGTCATCATTCAGGGTGATCAGCGTGATAAGATCATTTCCTTCCTAAAAAACAAGAATATCCTAGCCAAAAAAGCTGGTGGCTGATTGGACTTTACCAAAAGTTAACTTGCCCAATATTTTCCTCTGATCGACTTTTATCGGGTGAAAACCCATACTGATCGAGCCTCCATCCTCCAGTCCACAAGAAGGACTGAGGAACCCATTCTCTTCGTTATCAACCCGATCTCGGGTGGAGGTCGTGCACTTCGAACGGAGAAGATCATTCGGAAATGGGGACGAGAAACAGGCCGCGATATCTTGATCCCGAGATCTGATTTTCCTGGTCATGCCACCCAAATAACATCTGACTTTATTAAAAGTGGAGGGATTACCGCCATTGCTGTGGGTGGGGATGGAACCGTCCATGAAGTGGGAAAGGCCCTGATCGGTACACATGCAAAATTGGGGATCATTCCGGTTGGATCCGGGAATGGTCTTGCCCGCCATTTGAGAATTCCAATGTCCACCCAACGAGCCCTGCAAAGGATCGAGGATCCGCATGTTCAGGAAATTGACACCGGGTGGGTCAACGATCATCCCTTCCTGATGCTCGCTGGTTGGGGGTTTGACGCAGCGATCGCCCGTGAGTTCACACGTTCGAAAGGAAGAGGACTTTCTGCTTATGCAAAGATGGTTTTGCGATCGATGGGAAGTTTTAGCGCACCCGAGGTCAAGGTGAAGGAGGGTGTGAAGTGGCTGTATGAAGGACCTGGGTTCTTTATCAATGTGGTCAATTCATCTCAATTCGGCAATGAATTCAAGATCGCTGCCAGCGCCGATACTTCTGATGGTCAATTGGATCTAGCCTTCCTTCCTCCTCCGCCCATTTGGAAATTCCCTCTCATAGCCATCCGAATGCTTTTGGGCCAACCGCTATCACAAGATTACCAGTCCCAAAGGATCAAGGACATCACTATCCACTGCGAAGGAGATGGATTGAATATAGATGGAGAATGGGTTCCGATGAAAGGCCCTTACCGGGTCAAGGTCAATCCTGCATCGATCAGGGTGTTGATCTGACCATATCCCTGAGAGCCCTTGAATACAGGTCTTCGTAGACCGGAACGATCTGATGAATATCAAACTGAACCGCTCTATCATAAGCCTGTTGTTTGAACTTCATTAGTTTTTCAGGTTGGCGAAGGAGTTCGAATCCGAACTCTGCCATACTTTCCACATCACCCACATCCGCCGTATATCCGGTCTGTCCATGGATATTGACCTCTGGAAGGCCTCCGGTATTCGAACTGATGACGGGTACCTTTGCTGCCATAGCCTCCAATGCTGCTAATCCAAAACTTTCGGTTTCGGATGGAAGGAGAAAAAGATCGCTCATACAGAGGATACGTTCTACCTCATTCGTCTTTCCGAAGAAGATCACATCATCACAGATCCCAAGATCACGAGCTTGCTGCTCGGCCTTTCCCCGATCAGGACCATCCCCGATCATCAATAATTTGGAGGGGATCTTCTTGTGGATCCGGTCGAAAATGGAGATGACATCACCGATCCTTTTGACCTTCCGGAAGTTGGAAATATGGGTAATGATCATTTTTCCTTCGGCACCCAGATTGGCCTTGGCACAACGGTTCTCTCCCTGATAAAGGGCGAGGTCAATAAAGTTGGGGATTACCTCAATATTGGTTTTGATCTCAAAGGATCGCAAGGTATCGTCTCGAAGACTGCTAGAAACCGCGGTCACCTTGTCCGAATGATTTATACTGAAGGTTACGGCAGGACGGTAACTGGGGTTCTTTCCCACAAGTGTGATATCGGTTCCATGCAAGGTGGTCACAACGGGAATGTCAATTCCCTTGTCCCTGAGGATCTGTTTGGCCATGTAGGCTGCATAGGCATGTGGAATGGCATAGTGCACATGAAGCAATTCGATCCCCTCGTTGATCACAGCATCCACCATAGCACTGCTTAAAGCAAGTTCGTACGGCTGATATTTAAAGAGTGGGTAGTCGTGTACGTTGACCTCGTGGTAGTAGATATTGGTATCCAGAATATCCAGACGCACAGGCTGGTTGTAGGTGATGAAATGCACCTTGTGGCCCTTTTGCGCGAGATAGGTACCCAACTCTGTAGCAACCACTCCACTACCCCCATATGTAGGGTAACACACAATCCCGATGATCATCCTGAATAAAGATTTCGTTACCTAAAAGTTCTCTACCTGAATAGGATTACCCTGAAAGTCATAGGTGATCCATTCTCCATCCTTTTTCCCCTTCTTGTATTGTCCCCGGATCTTCACTTTTCCGTTATCGTGATATTCAATGAATGGGCCACTCATTTCATTATCCTTAAACGTTGTGATGCTCTTTAGGTTCCCATTTGGAAAGTAGAACTTCACCTCGCCATCGATCTTTCCCTTGACATAATTGTACTCAGAAGAAAGCTTTCCGTTCTCGTGATACCAAATAGAAGGACCATCCTTAACTCCTTTGACCATCATAAAATCTGAGCGTGGATTTCCATTCGGATGATACTCGATGTAATGTCCGTTCAACTCCCCATGGACATACTCGATCTGTTGGATCTTTCGACCGAGTTTATCATAGTATTTCTGTACCCCGTGATAAACATCATTGAGGAAGACCTCCTCACTCTGGATAACCCCCTCTGGGAAGAATGTGAACATGGGTCCAAGTTTCTTATCATCCACATAATTGGTGATCTGGCTAACATTCCCATTGGTATGGTACCGCACCCACATTCCTTGTCGAAGTCCGTCTTCCCCCTTTCGGTTGATGCCCGATTCTGGAGTGACCTCCTGGGCAATGACGGGAATAGAATAGAAAATGATGCTAAAAAGAAGTAAAGAGCGAAGGTTCATTATTCTTTGATTTTTCAATTGCTTCATAAATGACTTCCTGGATCCTGGTTCGATATCCTCCGGTGATCAATTTCTTGTTCTCGGCAGACGGGTTGATCCGATTGCTCAAAAATACATATACCACCTCTTCTACCGGGTCGGCCCAAGCAATGGTACCTGTAAAACCGGTATGCCCAAAACTCAAAAGTGAGACGCATCCACAAGTAGGACCTTCGCCCTCGAGCTGAGGCTTGTCAAATCCGGCTCCACGACGATTATCCTCATCACAGAATTGGCATCTGGTGAACTCGTTGACCGTGGTCGAATCAAAGAATCTGATCCCCCCATAATGGCCGCCATTCAAATACATCTGCATCATTTTTGCCAGATCGTTGGCATTGCTGAAAAGCCCAGCGTGACCGGCAACC
>JAJLJK010000157.1:0-8917 GCA_033844885.1 Bacteroidota bacterium
AGAACCAAGTTTTTCCAAGATACCCTCCCAAACCCGAATGGGATTTCATCTATATTTCGGGCATGAAAAGAGGCCTGCTGTTAATTTTTTTCTTCTACAGCATTTTCTGGGCCAATGGCCAGGGATTCATTGGATTCGAAAAATCTCCATATGGGGGCATCTATTCCGTATCCCTTCAACCCGCCTCTCTTGGAACCCTGCCCTTTGACTTTGATGGCAACCTTTTGGCGATCTCTGCAAGTGTGGTGTTGAACGAATTGGTTCCGCAGGCATCTTCCAGCAATATGCTTTTGGAGGGAGAGAGTTTTGGGATTTCCGCCATTCTAACCACACAATCCAATGAGTTCTTTACTTCTGGAAACATTCAGCTTCCGTCCCTTGCGTACCGAATTGATGACCGTTCAGGCGTTTCGCTGTCATGGAGAGTCAGGGCTATCGGATATGCAAGAGCCACTAACACCAACCTGGCGGTCCTAATTGAAACAGATCGAGGATTTTCGGCCATGGCAAATTTGCCAATCCTTGAAAGCGCCTTCGGGGTAGCAAACTCCTGGCAAGAGATCAGTGCCTCGTATGGGCGAAATGTTTGGCAAAATGGGCGACATCGGTTCTCTGCTGGGGCTTCGATCAAATATATCATAGGTGGAGCTAGCGGATCAACAGAGATCAAAGGCCTGAATATTGACTATGATCCCGATACAGAGACATTCACGGATATCTCAGGGGAGGTCACATTTACTTATAATAGTTCCTTGGAGGACCTTTACGAAGGAAAGAAGAGCGGTATTTTCACCTCCAGTGGCTGGGGATTGGACCTTGGATTCAATTATGATCTTCTTCACGGTTCGGGTGAAGCAAAAGGACGCCCTTATTGGATCCGTTTTTCTTCGAGTTTGAGAGATATCGGAAGTGTGAATTATTCAGCCACTAACAACTCCGCAACCTACTCTCTAAGCCTTAGCCAACCCATTGATGCTCATTCATTTGATAATCTAACAGGGATTCAGGATCTCTCCCAAAGACTTCAGAACACCTTCGATTTTGAAAGGATCGCTCATCCAAATTATTCCTTTAGACTTCCAACCAATCTTAACTTATTTGTCGATTGGAATCTTTGGGATCATATCTATCTGAACTTAGGGTATCAGTCAACGGCGGTGGATCTTACGAAGAATTATGGAGAGTCGGTCAAATGGAGGGTCTATCAAATGGCGGCTAGATATGACCGTCCCAAGTATGGATTCAGTGCACAAGTGGATTATAACAAGATCGTTGGCTGGAGCGTCTCTTTGGTCGGTCGATATTCTGTCATTGGTCTGGGCCTCTCCAATTTCCTCAAGACAAAGAATGATGATGCAATTTCAGCACTTGGCGCCATTGTGGTCCTAAGGGTTCCACTCCTTCCAAAAAGCGAGGATCGTCGGAGCAGGATATTTTAAGAATTTATTTCTTGCGATGAATCGCTTCTGTGCGGAAGGCGATCCCCTGCTGGCCTGAAGTAGAGATCATTACGGCTTCAAAGTGGGGTTCAATGGATCCCTTATGTATACTCCAATCAAAGATCATATTTCCCCCAGAACCACCCTGATGATTGGTCTGGTCCACGATCAGTTCCAGGGTCTCAAGTGGAATAACCTGTACGGGTCGATCAGTAAAAGAGTACACTTTATTTCCATTGGAGTCGAATAGGTCAGCCCTCTGTATGTATAAGGTGTCGATGTCATTGATATTCCTGATGCTTATTGTAGCAGTGAGGGAAACCGTCCTTGCCTCAGTATTGCTATAGATCTCAGAATAGACAGACAGATACGAGCTTCCGGTGATCAAGGAGTCGGGCAAAACTTCCACCATTCTCGAATCCCAATCCAGGGTGTGGTATGAATCTTCCTCCACGGTTTTGGAGCAAGATGTCAGAGCAAAGGCCAAAAGTCCTGAGAGTAAATATGACAATCGTTTCATACCGCATTTTTAATGTCATCGAATTTAATGAATATCCGTCGGAGCGGATTAAACCTCCATCCAAGGGTTTTTTCCGAAAATGCTATTTTGGATTGGATAGTATGGTGGAAAGTTATTTTCTTTGCCGAATCATTTACGGGATGTTAGCTCAGTTGGTTTAGAGCGCTGCCTTGACAGGGCAGAGGTCACTGGTTCGAATCCAGTACATCTCACTTCCAAGGGATCCATTTTGGGTCCCTTTTTTTATTCGTATCCTCTGAAAGTAGCAGGCAGATAGGGGAAGATTCGAATTTAGAGTGAAGAAGGAAGAATCCTGAATCCTCAATGGTGAATAGCCAATCCCCAGTTGACAATAGTGTGTAATGAGTATTGTAGATAATTTAGAGTGAAGAATGAATAATTAAGAATACTGAATTCTGAATTCTCAATTCTCAATTCTCAATCCTGAATCCTGATGGTTCAATTCTCAACTACCCAGTCCCCAATTCACCATTATTCCCATCTATCGTGCTTGTTTGCAGTTGGAAGTGCCCTTTTCACAAATCGCTTGCTGTCGTTGATCAAATACGCATATCCATTCCGGATGCCTATTCGATAAGGGAATAGTCCGATCTGAATTGAAGAATAGGAGTCATCCTCATTTAGGAGAGGGATCAGAGAATATGCTCCATTCTTTTCGGTGACCTGGTAAAAATCACCAAGAGTGATGTCCTTTAGGACAAAGGGGTCGGTGATCCTGTCGCTGAAGGCGTATTTGAAATAACTCTCCTTGTGGAGAATAGGGTCGTAGATCAGTATCTGATCATTCAGATGATCAAAGATGTAAAAGGATCCATCATTCATAAAAGCCGGCACATTCAACGGAGTCACCATTCTTTCTGTGGCACTTCGCGTTCTTTCCCATGCAAATCGATTCTCGTCCCAATCCGGATCATTCAGGGGGATCCCGTCTCTTCGGTTCCATTCAATTCGGCTATGTGGGTCTGCCAATGTCGGACGATTGGCTTTGACTGTATCGACGAACCGTCCCAGCGAGAAGAACCCTTCATCCTCGACCTCCAAGGCATATTCCACTCCGTGATTATTCCAGATCGGATAGATAAGTGGAGGGGTTGGGACCGTGGAAGGAACTCGAAGGATCATCAAGACAGGTGCGCGGTAGATCGTAGAGGTGGCGCTAACCGCCACTTTTGGGGCAATATCCCTAAAAAAGGCCTTTCGGCTGATGGATGATTGCATGACCAGATCACCCGTTCCGGGCACCACAAAAGCCCCAAGGCTAAATTCGCGAGCACTGTCCGGAGAGAGAAGAAAGGTTCGGTCGGGGTCGACCACAGCTATGGACTCCCACTTTTTGTCAACTAGGTGGGTACTGACCAACTTATCGGAATCGTCCAAAAAGAACAGATACTTCCGCTTTAGGAGCCAGGTCCCATTATCCACTAGGCCAAAATCGAGATAATATCCCGGAGCGACCTCAATGGGATCAGAGGCATCGACCATCTGACCCAGAGAGAGGAAAGAAGAAAAGAAGAAATAGATTACCGCAATTAAGGATAGGGTTGGTCGCATACCCTAAAATAAGAAAACCCCCGACTATGTCGAGGGCCTTCTTTCAGTTATGCGATTTAGATCAGAAGTTGATCGTATCCAGATGGGTGACTTGTCCATTCACGACATTCACCGCATTGATGGTCTGGTCAGTGTACCCTGAATCAGCTTCAAGGGTCACATCCCAACTTCCTGCTGCCAAGCCACCGATAAGGAAGTATCCGGTGGTGTCCGGTGTGGTCCCTACCGTATCCGTACCTGAGACGGCATAGGCATATTTGGCGGCGTTGGCTGGATCAGCGATACCATCAATGGCACCGGTTGTTCCGGCAGTGATGACATGAATCACTGGCTTGAGAATATAACTTCCGTTGCCTGTTTCAACAATACTACGTTGGGCATCGAAATCCAGAGTGAATTCATACGTAACACCCGCAGCGAGATCTTCCATCACTTTCAATTTCAGTCCACTTTGCTGGGCACTTGGGGTGGTCAGAGGGTAGGTCATGCCATCCACGACCACAGAATTATTTGGACCGAGAACGAGACGGATCTCTTGAAGGCGTCCTGCAGGCATGGTGGTATTGATCAAAAGAGTATCAATTCCATTGCTCAGATCCAGAAGATTATAGATCCCAGGATAAGCTACTGCCTGTTTCTGCCATCCATTGGGTCCGTTCAGATGGATCTCCTGCACGTCGATGAAAACAGAATCGTAATCACCGGGGGCATCGGTCATCATGACTCGAACCTGAGCTGGGTCATTGGGATTGGATACGGGGCTATCATCTTTACAAGCTGTAAAGGCGAGTGCCGATCCGATCAAAACAAAAAACAATTTGCGATACATGTTTGGGGTATTAAGGGTTACTGTTCAATCTTACTCTTAACGAGTTGATATACTATAATATAGCATTTTTTAACTCATTTACAAATGGGAGGAGATTGTCAATAGTAACGTGATCCATGATCACGATCTTGTACCAACGAGCATGTTCGCCGTGGGAGTCTGGTACTAATCCGAATTTCTCTGCCAACGATTCCGGGATCTGTTTGGCATCCAGTGTGAGAATGTTTGATTTCGGATATCTGTAGTAACGAACACCCAGTTCGTTTAATTGTTCGGCTAGCCAATTTCCGCGATAAGAAAGCAAATGGATCTTCTCTTTCCACCCATGTGGACCGTAGGTCTGGAGGATCATCCATACGGCAATGGCATTGGCTCCACTGCGGCTTCCACTAAGAGTGGCATCCAGGCCGGCGACATATTGTGCCTCTTGGGTGTATACGTAGTTGATCAGTCCCTTACGACATAGAAATATACCTGTACCGTAGGGCGCCTGGACCATCTTGTGGGCATCCAGAGTGATCGAAGAGACCTCCGGGTTGGAGAATGTGTTGGATCTGACTTCCGAAAAGAAGGGAAAGGCGAAGCCTCCATAGGCCCCATCCACATGGATCCTGTAAGTGAAGCCAAGGTCTTTGAAATTCTCCGACAGGGTATGGACATCGTCCACGCTGCCAAACATGGTGGTCATCATATTGGCCACGCCGATGAGGTATCTCACACCTTCCTTTTTGAGACCCTCGAGTTGTTCTCGCATCAACTCCACCTGGATCGTTCGATCGTGTTCATCCACCGCAAGGGAAACATTCCCGATCCCAAGGAGGTTGGAGGCCTTGTGCATGGAGTAATGGGCATCACTCGAGGTAACGATCCTGATCTCTTCCGGACGGGCTCCAAATTCGCGAATGAAAAGGTTCCGGTAGATCCACATGGCCTGGATATTGGCTTCTGTCCCTCCGGAAGCAATGTATCCGTCCTGCTGTTCGGGATCGCCGTTTAGGATGTCCTCAGCACAGATCCTGATCACCTCTTTTTCGATCTGCTGAGTTCCCCTAAAAAAGGGTTCGGATTCGCCAAGAGTATGACATCCAATGTGGTTGGGATTCTGGATCAAGGAACTCAGAAAGGGAGCATCCTTGAGGATCAGAGGGTTGTTATAGAAGACCTTTTCGTCGAGTCTTGAAGCAGGTAATCCTAGCGGAGGGGTCTTTTGAAAGTCAATGGTCTGTCCTAAAGCCTTAAAAACGCGTTGACAGATCTCCTCATGGGAGAGTTTTTTCCACAGGGCCATAATTCCATTTTTGAGGCTGCAAAAGTAACCAATTCAAATGCCCTGACCTTTCAATTAAGGACTTATCAGAAATAGGTATCTTTTGCTTCCCAAAAAACACCGAGTAATGAGAAAGATCCTACTTTTTCTTTTCACCTCTTTGATGTTCAACGTGAATGGGCAATTTCTTACCTCCGAGAAATGGGAGGGGATGACCCCCAGGAACATTGGCCCGGCGGGAATGAGCGGCCGCATCACCGCCATCAAGGTCTCGCCCCACAATGACAACCATATCTATGTAGGGTCAGCTTCAGGTGGGCTCTGGTTCAGTGAGAATGGAGGTCAAAGTTGGAAACCTATTTTCGATCAGGAGAAGGTGAGTTCCATCGGAGCCATTGCTTTGGATCCTCAAAATCCGGATTTGATCTGGGTTGGCACGGGAGAAGGGAACCCCAGGAATAGTATGAATCTGGGATATGGGGTCTATCGATCCATTGATAGAGGAAAGTCGTGGAAGTACATGGGGCTGGGCGAAACCAGAAGTATCTATCGTATCCTTCTTCATCCTCGTAACCCAGCTATCGCATACGTGGCGGCTCTTGGATCGGCTTGGGGCGATTCGCCTCACCGGGGAGTTTACAAGACCACTGATGCCGGAAAAAGCTGGGAAAAGGTTCTCTTTTTCAATGATTCCACCGGTGCTGGTGAGTTGATCATGGATCCGGTCAATCCGGATAAACTCATTGCCAACATGTGGACCTTTCGCAGAACCCCCTGGTCATTCACTTCAGGAGGAGGAAAAAGTGGCATGTACCTTACCTATGATGGTGGAGAGAACTGGAAGAAGATCAGCGACGAAGAGGGTTTGCCAAAGGGTCCTGTTGGAAGGATGGGACTCGCTATTGCACCCAGCGACCCGGACAGGGTCTATGCACTGATCGAGAAGAAGGGAAAGAACGCCTTGTATTCGTCAAAGGATGGTGGGGAGAAATGGTTCAAAGTCAGCGAGAATGACCAGATCGGGAATCGGCCCTTCTACTATTCGGAGATCTATGTCGATCCCGAAAGACCCAACCGCCTATACAGCCTTTGGTCTCTTTTATCAATGAGTGAGGATGGCGGACGGACATGGGAGATCATCGCTCCATATAATGATGTTCATCCCGACCATCAGGCTTTTTGGGTGCATCCGAAGGATGGTCGTTTCATCATCGAGGGAAATGATGGTGGATTGAACATCTCGCGTGATCGGGGACGGACCTGGAGATTCGTTGAGAACCTGCCCGTCGGTCAGTTCTATCATGTGAACATCGACGACGAATGGCCCTATAATGTCTATGGTGGAATGCAGGACAATGGATCCTGGAAGGGTCCGGCTTTTGTTTTTGCAAATGGAGGGATCCGAAATGCGTATTGGCAGGAGCTGTTCTTTGGCGATGGATTCGATGTGGTCCCCGACCCAAGGGATCCCCGATTTGTTTACGCCATGTACCAGGAAGGAAATCTGGCAAGGATCGATACCCGAACCGGTTTCCATGACAATATCCGTCCAACCGCCCTTCGACCCGATAGTTTGCGATTCCATTGGAATGCAGCCATTGCCTCCGACCCATTGGATCCGGGTACAATATATTTTGGATCACAATATCTCCACCGGACGTCGGATGGGGGGAAAACCTGGGAAACCATTTCTCCAGATCTGACCTCGAATGATCCTGAGAAACAAAAGCAGACCGAAAGTGGCGGACTGACTCCGGATGTGACCGGAGCCGAGAACCATACGACCATTATCGCAATTGCACCCTCACCGCGAACCAAGGGGGAGATCTGGGTAGGATCGGATGATGGAAAGTTGCACCAAACCCGTGACGGGGGCGAGAATTGGACCGACCTGACCGGCAAGTTGAAAGGTATGCCTGCTGGAGCATGGATCCCACAGATCGAGGTTTCTAAGGTCAATGATGGTGAGGCTTTTGTCGTGGTCAATGATTACCGTCGAAACAACTGGGATCCCTATCTTTTCCATACCACCGATCATGGCAGGTCATTCCGTCGAATCGTCTCATCAGGGCAGGTCGAGGGGCATTGCCTCTCGGTGGTTCAGGATCCCCAAAACCCGGACCTCTTATTCCTGGGTACGGAAGCGGGACTGTACTTTAGTCTGGACCATGGGAAGAATTGGCAGAAGTGGAACAAGAAGTTCCCTACGGTTCCGGTTCATGATATGAAGATCCATCCCAAAGAGGGGGATCTTGTGATCGGCACATTCGGGCGCAGCATTTGGATCCTGGATGACCTGACCGCATTAAGGGAGGCCGCCGGTGTAGAGAAAAAGGAAATGAAACTCTTTGCCATTCCGACAGCATATCACACATGGTTCAAAACAGCCCCTGGGGTACGGTTTGCCGCATCCACCATGTTTGAAGGGGACAACCGTCCTCCCGGAGCCCGTATCACCTATTGGCTGGATGTGGATCCAGACTCTGAAGGTCTGAAGGAGGATCAGAAAAGGGTTCATTTTTGGGTCATGCAGGGAAAGGATACCATACGGACCTTCAAGAGGGATTTCAAACAAGGGATCAACCGGACCACGTGGGATCTGGAAATGAATAGTCCCTACCTGCCTTCAAGAGAAGTTCGTAAGAAGGATCAGCCCAAACCAGGGATCGTCAAAGCCCTTCCGGGAACCTATACGGTGATCCTTGGATGGGGAGATCATCGAGATTCAGCCAGCGTTGAACTCAAGGTGGACCCAAGAGTTGAGTTTGCCAATGCAGATTTCAAAGAGAATCTGGAACTCGCTAAAGGACTGATGAATGATATTCGATCCGTCTCCGACGCTGCTCAAAGTCTGGCCAAAGCCAATCAATGGATCAGGATGGTAAATGGGTTCCTCCCGGAGGATTCGACCGAATTCAAAGGTCTCAGAAAAAAGACCAAAGAGATGGGGGATACCATTTCCAAATTGCAAGCCTTGATCTTTGGTCCCAAGGACGGAAAGGGGTATTACCTGGATAATGAAGCATGGATGACCTGGTTCAATTCAATGGGTTCGGCAATGAACAATGTGGTGGAGCCCGTGATGGGTCCCAATGAAAGGAGGGTGTTGAGGTCCATTCATCAGCGAACGGAGTATACGGTCGGAATCATAGATTCCTTTGTCAAGGATTCGTGGGCAGAGTATGAAGGTATGGTTAAAAAGGAATTGGAAGCCTTGTTGCCAAAGGTGGAGGCTGTACCTTTGCCGGCCCAAAATGAATAATACGAAATCACATGAATCCATGGCATGA
>JAJLJK010000158.1:0-1196 GCA_033844885.1 Bacteroidota bacterium
ATGATCCGTACATCCACGGGGATCTCCCGATCCGAACCTACCGGGCGAACCGTTCGTTGCTGAAGGGTTCGCAAGAGTTTGAGCTGGACATCATAGGATAGGTTTCCCACCTCATCAAGGAACAAGGTCCCGCCATTGGCCATTTCAAAATGCCCCTTGTGATCCCTTGATGCTCCTGTAAAGGCGCCTTTCACATATCCGAATAGCTCTGCAGAAGCAATATCCTTTGGCAAAGCACCACAATCGATGGCCACAAAGGGTTGATCGGACCGGTCGCTGAGGGAATGGATCCTCTGAGCGGCAAATTCCTTTCCCGTTCCACTTTCGCCCAGGATCAGAACGGAAAGTGAGGTCGGCGCGACCAATTGAATGGTCTCTTCCACCTGTTGGGCCAAGTCGCCCTCTCCGATAATATGGTCCGGAGATAGATTCCTTTTTTTTGGTCGGGGTGTGAATGCCTCCTTTCCAGAGGTTTCGAGCGCCCTCTGAACCACAGCAAGCAATTCGTCCGGGCGAACCGGTTTGGTAACGTATTCGAATGCCCCGATCTTGATACTACGGACAGCTGTTCGGATATCCGCATAGTTCGTGATGAGGACCGAGGGCGTTTCAGGTCGTTCCTTCTTTATGGTCTCAAGGATATCCATACCAGAGAGGTCCGGAAGTTTATAATCCACCAGGATCAGATCCCAGCGATCGTTGGAGATCGCCTCCAAACCCTTCTTCCCAGTACCAACCACAGTAGTTTCATAGCCCTTCTTGCTCAGAAAGGTTGAGATCATCAGCGAGAAGGTGGGATCATCGTCAATGACGAGGATCTTCTTTTTGGTGGGGTCCATGGATCTGGCAGATATCAGAGGAAGTAACGCACCTTGATGGAAAATATTCGCAGGAGCGACCTCCTTTTCCAAAAATAGCCTCTTTTCAACAATAAAGCCCTTGAAGGAGATTCCAACAAGGGCTTTTCCTCTTAGAGGAGTATTTATCAGATGTCGAACTTGATCCCTTGGGCAAGGGGAAGATCAGATCCGTGGTTCAAGGTATTGGTCTGACGTCGCATATAGGCCTTCCAGGCATCCGACCCGGATTCGCGACCACCTCCGGTCTCCTTTTCACCACCAAAGGCTCCCCCGATCTCGGCACCACTGGTCCCAATATTCACATTGGCGATCCCGCAATCGGATCCGCTGGCAGAA
>JAJLJK010000159.1:0-4322 GCA_033844885.1 Bacteroidota bacterium
TATTTCGAACGAATGCATCGTGAATACCCAAAGAAATCAGTTGAATTCGTACGAGTGATCGCCGAAGGAGACCTGGTGGCCCTTCATACCCACCAGAAATGGCCGGGTAATGAAGAGTATGGAACCATGGATTTCTTTCGCTTTGACCAGAATGGAAAGATCTGCGAGCATTGGGATGTCATTCAGAAGGTACCTGAAGAGTTCGAACATCAAAACGGTATGTTCTGACCCTAAAAACAAGGAAGCCGTCCTTAATGAGTGATTGATTTTTTGTAATTTTTTGAAAATCAACACGATTTGGTCATGAGATACTTTACCATCCCTTGTCTTCTTTCGGGTCTGATCCTCTCCTGTACCGGACCCACGAAGGTGGAAGAGGCTACCTTGTCCTTGAGGGAAGATTCCCTGAAAGTTCTCTCCTTGGGACGCACCGCAGAATGGGCCATCAATCACAACAGTATGGACACCGTTATTGCAGATTATCTTCAAACTCAGGATGCCTTCTTTGTGATCAATGGATATCGAATGGATGGATTTGATAAGATCAACGAGGCCTTCCAAAAGGACAGAAAAGGGCTCAAGATCCACCTCACCGATGACAAAGTGATCATTCATCCGAACTCGGCCATCCACTTGGCCTCCTTCGATCAAATTGTCATCACCCCGGAAGGGGATACGATTCCCTCAAAAGGGGTCTGGACCTCCTTTTATCAAAAGATCAATGGGACATGGAAGCTTCTGGGAGTTCACGAGTCCCTTCACAAGGCAGAATCCGCCCAATGAGTTGATCATTTTGATAAACAATTCTGGCTGCCTACCGTTAAATTGTTACACCAAATCATATCAAAATGAAGATCAACAAGTTATTTTCCCTCCTTTTGGCACTTTTCTTTTCAATCCCATCTATTACCTGGGGTCAACAGAATGAAATGGCTGCAGATGAGATGATCGAGTTTCTCCACAATAAGGGAATCCTCCTTGTTCGACTTCAAACCAACTTACCCAAGATCAATGCCTTAAAGAAGGCTGGTAAAACAGAGGAGGCTGCCCAGGTGGCGGAAGAGACGAAATTGTTCAACGATAAATTAGTGGAAGCTTTTGACGCCAATTATAAATTCTGCCCGGTATACTTTTTCTATTCTGACAACAGCCTTAAGATCCAGAACCTTGACTTTTCTGAGATCTTCAATGCCCAGGGAAAGGAGATCTACGAAAATCCGAACTACTTTCTGGTTGTCGATTACGGAAAGACAGATAACATGAATATCGAGGGTCTGATCGTCAAGAATGAGAACTTCGATCAATTGGATGCCCCCTTCCCCTATTTTGTCAGAAGATATACTGCTTTTGGGATGAAGAAGAGAAGTCTTTTTGAGATGGTCAAGATCCTGAATTCAAAATTCTTTAAACTCTACGAGAAGGCGAATATTCCCGCCGAAAAGGACCTGCAGCAAAACCCAATGCCAGAGCCCCAATAAAATACCCCACCGAATCCCAGATATCCATGACCAGGTGAGGATTGAATCGAGGTAAGATCCCTTCAAAAAGGATCGTTGCCACCAATGCTTCCAATATCAGCACCTTGAATGAAAGAAGGTCAAAGGGCCATTGGCGCTTCAAAACCCAAAATCCCCAGATCTCGATCTGAGTAAAGACCGGAATGAATAGAATGGGATCCAAATAGGAGGATATCTTAGGATGGGACCATCCCCAGGCCTGAACTAACTGGTGAAGGATGAATAGCAATACGCTACCCAACATGATCCAATGGGCCGCATGAGATATCTCATTGCGGCTGTTTCTTGATTGGGAGAACTTTAACCTTTTGCCTGGAACATTCATTCTCTCAAGGCGTTTTATCTTTGCCACTTAAAATTCAGTTGAATGAAAAAGCCCATCAAGGGATTTTCGAAGTTATCCAAAGAAGGAAAACTCGAATGGTTGGTCAACGAGAATTTCGAAGACCCCGAGAAGGTTCGCGAGGTGATGATGTCATATTGGCATCAGGATGCCGAGGTTCAAAAGAAACACGATGAGTTCATTGAGAACACATTGACCAATTACTACCTCCCGTTTGGTGTCGCTCCAAATTTCATGATCGACGGGACCCTGTATACCCTTCCAATGGCCATCGAGGAAAGTTCGGTGGTTGCAGCAGCGGCCAAGTCAGCCCAATTCTGGTTGAAGCGAGGTGGATTCAAGACCACGATCATCTCCACCACCAAAATCGGCCATGTACATTTCATGTACAAGGGGGACGCTGCAAAGCTTCGATCTTTTATCGAGGAAAAGCACGAACACTTCCTGGAGGATACCAGTGATATCACCGCCAACATGCGTGCACGCGGAGGCGGGGTGATCAGCATTGAATTAAGGGACAAGACCCTGGAGCTGCAGGATTACTTTCAGCTTGAAGCTCGATTTGAGACCTGTGATTCGATGGGCGCCAATTTCATCAACTCTTGCCTGGAACAGTTCTCACAGACCCTTCGTCGTGAAATGGCAATGGATGATCGTTTCTCACAGGAAGAAAAGGACATTCAGGTGGTCATGTGTATCCTGAGTAATTATACCCCAGAATGCATCGTTCGGTCGGAAGTAAGTTGTCCGATCGAGGATCTGAACGAAGATGAAGGGGTCACTCCTCAGGAGTTTGCGGAGAAGTTCTTCAGGGCCGTAAGGATCGCTCAAGTAGAGCCCTATCGTGCCACAACACATAACAAAGGGATCTTTAACGGTATCGATGCTGTGGTCATCGCCACGGGAAATGATTTTCGAGCCGTTGAGGCCGCCGGACACACATATGCCTCCCGGACCGGGAAGTACCGATCCCTCACGGATTGCAGTATTGAAAATGGCGAATTCCGATTCTGGATCGAATTGCCCCTTTCACTTGGGGTTGTTGGAGGACTAACTGCATTGCATCCCATGGTGAAGATCTCTTTGGAGATGTTGAAGGACCCTAGTGCCAGAGATCTGATGGGCATCGTTGCCTCAAGCGGTTTGGCTCAGAACTTTGCCGCTCTTAGAGCTTTGGTGACCACAGGTATCCAGAAAGGACATATGAAGATGCACCTTCTCAACATCTTGAATCAGCTCGAAGCGACCGAGGAGGAGAAGAACATCATTGTGGATTATTATCGCGACAAGATCGTCACCTACAGCGAAACCGTCCGGAAATTCTGCGAACTACGCGGCATCAAGGATCTTTCAGAAGTGGGCATCAAGAAGAAATAGGGAACAACAACTCTTCAAAGGCCATCACCTCACAGTGGTGGCTTTTTTATTTCCTTTGTGTTGTGACTACCTACCACGCCAGCGGAAAACTCCTCATCACCGGTGAATACGTTGTCCTTCGAGGGGCAAAGGCTCTTTCTTTGCCAACGAGACCTGGTCAATCCCTTTCGGTGGACGAAGGAAAACAAGGCCTTGAGTGGACCGCAAAAACCCCGGATGGATCCATTTGGTTTCACGTGATCTATTCTGCAGATGGAGATATCCTTCAGACCGATTCAAAAGAATCTGCTGGCACACTGAGGAAGATCCTTTACGAGGCTTTTATGATCGGTGGAATCTTCCCTTTCGGGGGATTTTCTGTTACCACCCAACTGGAATTCGATCCCTCATGGGGTTTGGGAAGTTCAAGCACCCTGATCGTTCTTATTGCGAAATGGATGAAGGTCGATCCGATGAGACTGTTCTTTCGGACCCTTGAGGGCAGTGGATATGATGTGGCTTGTGGATGGGAGAAAAAACCCATTCTTTATCGACTTTCGAAGGATGATCGACCCGAATGGGAAACTATCCATTGGCAACCCCTAAATCCGTCCGATTGGCATTTTGTCTATCTCGGTGAAAAGAAAAAAAGTGCCGTAGAGGTCCTATCGTTTCGCGAGATCGTGGTTTCAGATGAGGAACTTCATCACTTTTCAAGTCTTACGGAAGATCTGATCCATGCGAAAACTGCCCAACAATACCCGGATATTCTAAATGAGCATGAGGATCGTCTCTCAAGGATCCTCCAGAGAAAGAGGGTGAAAGAGGAGCGCTTCCCCGATTTTGAAGGATGCATCAAATCCCTTGGTGCATGGGGAGGGGACTTCATTCTTGCCCTTCACCAGGACCCACTATATATCAGGAATTACTTTCATTCAAAGAACCTTTCCATCATTCAATCGTTCCGAGAAATTATCCTGGGGTAGCCATCATATATCTACCCTTTTTTCAGCGATTTGGGTTTCCTATCTTTAATAGACTGAACAATCTGAAGCATGTGAAGAACCGATACCTGGGTTTCCTTCTGGTCTTGTTCATGGCTCTTA
>JAJLJK010000160.1:0-1748 GCA_033844885.1 Bacteroidota bacterium
ACATAACCTGTGGAAATTTCATGGAATTGTGCGGAATCTGAGGAGCAGATCACCGTATCACCCAAGAGGTCAGCAACTGGTGAACTCAGAGGTGTACCGGTAATGTTGATATTATCCAGATAAAGGTTGTTTCCGTAATCGTTGTAGGCTACGAATTTGATCCGGATCCCCGTTTGACCGGCATAGGAAGAAAGTCCAATGGTCTTACAGGAAAAACACCAATCCGAAGCTCCGGAAGGGGAAAAAGGATTACTGCTGTTCGGAACCGTACTCAAATTAGTACCCGAATAACCGGCCAATCTTTGATAGGTAAGGCCACAATCCGATGAGGCAAACACCACCAGCGAATCCACAGTTCCACCTCCATATTGAGTGTAGGCGTGGTCGAATGTCATTGTGGGATTGCTTACCCCTACCAAAGATATTGGGGGGCTGATCAAAGCATCAGCCTGGCCGATAGAAGAATAGTTGTAAAAATCCATCCACGCCGCCTGATTAGTGGTATCCCCATTGTTTGCGGTGACCGGAGCCCATGTGATATTGTTATCGGGATTATCAATGGACCAGTATGCCATCCAATTTCCTTCGAAATCCTCCCTAAAGGGAAGCTTGGCTCCACCGATCTCAAGATAATGGGTCTTTACTTTTTGTGAGGTTCCATAATTGTTGCTTGCAGAAAGCACAACACTGTAAGATCCCGGTTGATTGAAGACCACTTGCGGATTTTGACTGGAGTCGCTGGTTCCATTCACAAAAATTGGAGTCGATGGATAAAAATTCCACTTCCATTGAGTTGGGAATTTGAGGGTCTTATCCTCGATGAGAATAGTATCCCCGATCCCACAGGTTTTGCTGGGCGTTGCTTCAAAATCTGCTACTGGGCTATCCTTAAGCTCGGTGATGAGAGGTGATTCCCAGACCCCACGACCATAGGTTCCAGCAACAAGCTTCTTATCAGAGTACCTGATCTCCAGGTCAGCGATGATCACCCGAGGAAGATCCATATTATAGGATATCCATGTGGAGGTCAGGTCATCCCGATAAAAGACGCCGATATCGGTACCGACATAAACACCTCCGTTGGTCCCGGATTGGAATACGATAGCGTTCGCTGGAAGATTGGGAAGGCCTGCTGAAAGATTGGTCCAGGACTGACCGCCATTTTGAGAACGGAACACCTTGTTCCCTGAGGAGTACCCTGATTTAGTGATGAAGACATCATTCTCGTTGAATGGGTTCACCGCTATATCCGTGATGGGATTGTTATTCGTGATTCCAGTAGAAATAAGGCTAAAGTTAGCCCCTCCATTCGTGCTTCTGAAAAGATCCTCGTCGACGGCAATGTAGATATAGTTGCTATTCGATGGCGCCACAGCAATGTGATCGATATTGGTGGTCCCACCTACAGATCCGGAAACTGCTGAAAAGCTGGCTCCGCCATTTGTTGATTTCCACAAAGAGGAGAACCCGGCATATAACACCAGATTATTATTGGGATCGATCACAAAAGGCGTCACCCAGTTCCCCTGCCCGGAGGGTGGGAGGTTAAAATTGGCATTCCAACTATTCCCGTTGTTCGTGGACTTTCGGAATTGTCCATAGTAGACCGAACTGTAAAGAACATTCTCATTGGCAGGATCGATCTCACAATCCATTCCATCCCCACCCCTTACTCGATTCCAATTGAGGTTGTTTAGGTGGGTCCCATTATCCTGAGCACCTGCAATGATCTTGGAGGAATTGGTCTC
>JAJLJK010000161.1:0-7171 GCA_033844885.1 Bacteroidota bacterium
GTGCATCCCCTCATGTGGATCATTATGATCCCTGTGGAACTCATTGGTGTGTTCACCAAGCCCTTTGCCCTGATGGTTCGTCTTTTTGCGAATATCACGGCCGGGCACATCGTTGTGCTGTCCCTGATCTCGTTGATCTTCATCTTCGAATCAGTGGCCATTGCGCCCGGATCCATTATCCTGGCCCTGTTCATTTCGGTCCTTGAGCTGTTGGTCGCTGTATTGCAGGCCTACATCTTCACCATGTTGACCGCTTTGTTCATTGGAATGGCAGTGGCTGAGCACGACCATCATTAATTCGGATCTATTTGTTTAATTAAACTGTTCATTCATCATGACTGGAAGTATTGCAGCAATCGGAGCCGGCCTTGCCGTTCTTGGAGTAGGACTTGGTATCGGCCGCATCGGTGGTTCTGCCATGGATGCAATTGCTCGCCAACCTGAAGCTACTTCTAAGATCCAAACTGCGATGATCATCGCTGCCGCCCTTATCGAAGGTGTTGGTCTGTTTGGTGTGGTAGTGGCCCTTTTGGGTAACGGCTAAAAACCATTTGCGAAAGAGCCTGTCTGGGCGGTTGGCTCCAGGCTCTTTCCTTTTGATCCGAAACAAAGAAAAACGTATAGCGAAATGGATATCGTACAACCCGGTATTGGTCTCATCCTCTGGACCACCGTATCGTTCCTCATCTTGGTCTTCCTTCTCACCAAATTTGCATGGAAGCCCATCCTCAATTCCGTCAAGGAGCGTGAAGCTTCCATCGAGAATGCACTTAAGAGTGCCCAACATGCTCGCGAGGAGCTGAAGTCCATCCAGAATGAGAATGAGCAGATCCTCAAGGAGGCTCGTGCTGAGCGCGATCGCATTCTAAAGGAAGCCCGCGAGATCCGGGACAAGATGGTCAATGATTCGAAAGAGACGGCAGGCAAAGAGGCGGAGAAGCTTATCAACGCTGCTAAAGAGCAGATCGAGAATGAGAAGAATGCTGCCATCGCCGAACTCAAGCATCAGGTGGCCGAACTCAGCGTCGATATGGCTGAGAAGATCTTGCGTCGCGAATTGGCCGATGCAAGCAGCCAAAAGGACTTTGTGAATGACCTTCTTCAGGAAGTGAAACTCAACTAAGGAATGAGAAATCCCAAAGTAGCCGGTAGATATGCGAAGTCCCTTCTCGAATTGGGCATTGAGCGAAACGAGCTCGATCGCCTTCGCGAGGACTTCCATTTGATCCGAAAGGTGTTGCAGGAGAATCGCGAACTTCGCCTCTTCCTCAACAGCCCCGTGGTCAACCCGGATAAGAAAACGAAGATCCTCCTTCAGGTTTTCGAAGGACATTTGGGGGAGATCGCCAAGAGCTTCATAACGATCCTCATCCGCAAGGGCCGCGAGGTTCTTTTGCTCGAGATCGTGGAGAACTTTGAAGGACAATATCTTTCTTTCAAGGGAATCTCGACCGCCATGCTTACCACCGCCGTTCCGGCAGAAGAGAAGACCATTCAGATGGTCGTGGGGCTGGCAGAGAAGATCAGCGGAAAGAATATCCAACTCGAGCAAAAGGTCGATCCCGATATGATCGGTGGCTTCCTGCTTCGTGTCGGAGATTACCAACTCGATGCCACGGTTTCAGGAAAACTGAGGGCGATCCGGAAGAACTTTGAAATGAACCACTACGTGGCCGAGATCTAAGGCTACATCAAAATTGAACACAAAAGAAGATGGCAGAAGTAAAACCCGCTGAAGTATCAGCAATCTTGCGTCAGGAACTTTCCGGATTCAGTTCGGAGACCGATCTTCAGGAAGTAGGAACCATTCTGCAGGTGGGAGACGGTATCGCCCGTGCCTATGGTCTGCAGAACGCCCAGGCAGGTGAGCTTGTGGAGTTTGACAATGGTCTCCGCGGTATCGTATTGAACCTCGAAGAGGACAATGTCGGTATCGTATTGCTGGGTAAATCTACCGAGATCAAAGAAGGTTCCACCGTGAAGAGGACCGGCCTCATCGCCTCACTGAAAGTAGGTGATGGAATGCTGGGTCGTGTTGTGGATACCCTGGGTAACCCCATCGACGGAAAAGGACCGATTGAAGGTGAACTTTTCGAGATGCCCATCGAGCGTAAAGCTCCTGGTGTGATCTATCGTCAACCAGTGAATGAGCCCCTTCAGACCGGTATCAAGGCCATCGACGCCATGATCCCTATCGGTCGTGGTCAGCGTGAGTTGATCATCGGTGACCGTCAGACCGGTAAATCCACGGTTGCACTGGACACCATCCTCAATCAAAAGGAATTCTACGATAAGGGAGAACCCGTTTATTGTATCTACGTGGCCATCGGCCAGAAGGGTTCTACTGTGGCAGCAATCGCCAAGACCCTCGAAGAAAAAGGGGCCATGGCCTACACCACGATCGTTGCGGCCAACGCATCAGACCCCGCTCCAATGCAGTTCTACGCTCCATTTGCCGGAGCTGCGATCGGTGAGTACTTCAGGGATACTGGTCGTCCTGCTTTGATCATCTATGATGACCTGTCAAAACAAGCCGTTGCTTATCGTGAGGTTTCCCTTCTGCTTCGTCGTCCTCCAGGTCGTGAAGCTTATCCCGGAGACGTATTTTACCTTCACAGCCGCCTTCTTGAGCGCGCTGCAAAGGTCATCAACGACGATACCATCGCCAGCCAGATGAACGACCTTCCCGAATCCCTCAAGGGCAAGGTGAAGGGAGGAGGTTCGCTTACCGCACTTCCGATCATTGAAACGCAGGCAGGTGACGTTTCTGCATATATCCCTACTAACGTGATCTCCATTACCGATGGTCAGATCTTCCTCGAGGCTGATCTCTTTAACAGCGGTATCCGTCCTGCGATCAACGTGGGAATCTCTGTATCAAGGGTAGGGGGTTCTGCCCAGATCAAGCCCATGAAGAAGGTCGCCGGTACCTTGAAACTGGATCAGGCACAGTACCGCGAATTAGAAGCGTTTGCCAAGTTCGGTTCAGACCTTGACGCGGCCACCATGTCGGTTATCAACAAGGGAAAGAGAAACGTTGAGATCCTTAAGCAGGGAGTGAATCAGCCTATGTCTGTCGAGAAGCAGGTGGCGATCATCTACCTTGGAACCAAGGGTATGCTGAATAAGGTTCCCGTGGATAAAGTGAAGGAGTTCGAAACCGAGTTTCTTGACTACATGGATGCCAAGCACAAGGACACCCTTGAGCAGATCCGAAGCGGGAAATGGGGTGACGAGCAGGCCGGCACTCTTGAGAAAGCAGCCAAGGAAACCCTCTCCAAGTACGAATAAGTCTAAGACCCATGCGGCATCTGTCTGTCGATGGATGCCCATGGATCATATAGGAACAAATTATGGCCAATCTTAAGGAACTAAGGAACAGGATCGTTTCTATCGGCTCCACCATGCAGATCACATCTGCCATGAAGATGGTGTCCGCTGCAAAGCTCAAGCGCGCCCAGGATAGCATCATCAAGATGCGACCCTACGCGGAGAAGCTTACCGAGATCCTTCAGAACCTGAGTGCCACTCTCGACACTTCCGAGAATCAATTTGCGATTCAACGTGAAGTGAACAATGTCCTGATCATCCCGGTGACCTCCAATCGAGGACTTTGTGGGGCCTTCAATTCACAAGTGCTGAAGAGATCCCGAAACCTCGTTGCTCAGTACAAGCAACAAGGAGCCAATGTCAAGGTGATGACCATCGGAAAAAAGGCCTTTGACAACTTTAAGAAGGGCGGCGCCGAACTCGTCGGATCAGAGATCGAGATCTGGAATGACCTCAGTTTCGAGAATGCCTCCGTCATCGCCGAGAATTTGATGCAAGGGTTCCTCAATGGGGATTTCGATAAGGTGATCTTGGTGTACAATCACTTTAAGAATGCCGCATCTCAAGAGGTTCTGGAAGAACAGTTTCTTCCGGTGAAACCAGTCGAGGGAGATCGCACAGCCACTTCTGATTATATCTTTGAGCCCGGAAAGAGAGAGATCCTGGAGGATCTGATCCCCAAATCGCTCAAGACCCAGGTTTTCAAGGCCCTTTTGGACTCCAATGCCTCTGAACATGGCGCACGAATGACAGCCATGCACAAAGCGACGGATAACGCTAAGGAACTTCAGGGTGACCTCAAACTCGAATACAATAAAGCCCGACAGGCCAGCATTACCAATGAGATCCTTGAGATCGTCGGAGGTGCTGACGCTCTGGAAGGATAAGAGCCAAACTATCCCAACCGGGAGCCCCGCCTTATGGCGGGGTTTTTTTATGCTTGAATATTCCGTTTCTTCGAAGAGGGCATCTTGGCGCATTATTTGCTATAAGATGCTCGCAGAAGGTATTCCCGCATGAAGCTAGCACATTTCAATCTCCGCATCCGGATCTTCCTTTCCATGCTCGTGGTGATCCTCATCAGCTTCCTGTTGACAGGAGCGGTGACGGTTTTCCACTTTAAGCGGGAGAATGAGAATTATCACCAGGAGAGATTGAAGCGCAAACAGTATTCCATCAACTCGGCGATCCAATATTTCCTATCTACCCGAAGCCCCAGAAATGAAGAAGAATTGTCCATTCTCTTTGACGATAAGATCTGTGAACTGGCGGACATCAATAGTTTGGATATCAACATCTACGGGATCAGCGGAAACTTGCTCATCACCTCAAATGCGGAACTCAGGGACGAAGGGATCACCCCCATGCGCTTGGATCAGGAGGTCCTTCGTCGGATCAGGAATGGCGAACACGAAGTGATCACCTACACCCGCGAGGATTCGCTCATGTATCTATCGATCTATGATTATTTCGTGAATGCATATGGCGAGCCCATAGGGATCGTTGGACTGCCGTATTTTGAGACGGATAGCGTGCATCGGCAGGAGCTGCGCGAATTTTTGAAGACACTTGGCGAGATCTATCTCTTGATCTTCATAGTGGCCGTAATGCTTGGGTATTTTTTGACCACCTATATTTCCAGTTCCATCACCCGAATATCACAAAAACTAAAGGCCATCCGCCTCAACAAGAAGAACGAACCTCTCGAATGGCATAGTCAGGATGAGATCGGGGAGCTGGTGGAGGAGTATAACCGAATGGTGGCTGAACTTGAAAAGAATGCCATTCAACTGGCTCAGTCAGAGAGGGAATCAGCCTGGAAGGAAATGGCCCGACAAGTGGCCCACGAGATCAAGAATCCTTTGACCCCCATGCGCCTCATGGTTCAGCATTTCCAGCGGTCGGCCGGAAAAATGGACGATAAGGAAACCGTGGATTTTGCCGATTCCCTTCTTATTCAGATCGACAGCTTGAGCAGCATCGCAGAGGCCTTCTCGCGCTTTGCGAACATGCCAGAGTTGAAGAATGAACCTCTGGATCTGAGACGTATCGTCGAAAGTAGTCTGGCACTTGTTCCTGAGGCAGAATTGGACGGATCGGTTCCGGAGCAACCGGTAATGATCCTGGGTGATCGTGAGCAATTGGTCAGGGTGATGAATAACCTTTTGAAGAATGCCATTCAAGCGGTACCCTACGGACGCAAACCGGAGATCAAGGTTCGCCTGTACTTGAACGACGATCGGGCTCTTGTGGAAGTCGAAGACAATGGTGTAGGGATCGATCCCGAGCAACACGAAAAGATATTCGAACCCAACTTTACCACCAAGTCAAGCGGAATGGGACTGGGTCTTGCCATGGTAAGGAATATCATTAAAGCTATGAAAGGGGATATCGGTCTTCGAAGTGTTGTGGGTAAGGGAACGGTCTTCTTTTTCACGATCCCCCTTCAAGAATCATAAAATCAGTAACCATGTTGCGAAATCTCTTTTTTTCACTGTTGATCATGCTGACCCAATCATCACTGATCGCTCAGAACCTTGAAACGTTCACCGTAACAGGCACGGCTGTGCAAAGGGTCCAGGCGGATGAATTGGTGATAAGTGCAGGGATCTCTATCGAGTCGGACGGAAATGTTCAGGACCTGTTCCGCTCCACACAGAAAGTGACCAGAGAAGCCCTGGAATACCTCCGCTCAAAGAAGGGAGTCAAGAAAGTTGAGACCGACGTTGTCAGGCTCCAAACCGCCTACCATAAGGATCGTGAAGGATATTTCCGCAGCACTCAAACGGTGAACATCATTCTCTCGGACTTTTCGATCTATGACGAAGTGATGACCTACCTGATCGGAAAGGGTTTCAATCAGGTCGGGTATGTCGGCTTCAGGCTGTCTGATCTTTCCGGAAGAAAATTGGACGTGCAGTTGGATGCTGTTTCGGCAGCCCGGGTGAAAGCAGATAAACTGGCTTTGGCAATGGGGGTGAAGCTGGGTGACGTGATCCACTTCTCGGAAGAATCCCTGCCGGTCTACCGACCCATCGAAAATACCCTTCGGTTTTCTTCTTCGGATGCTGGCGGAGGGGAATCCTCCATTGCCCCAACCGAGGTGGAGATCACCCAAAAAGTAACCATCACCTACGCGATCAGGCGGGATTGATGGTAGAGACCTTCTGGCAGATCACCAGATCCTGGGTCTTCCCAAAAGCCAATCGACGGGATTCCCACGAGATCTGATCCTTGCTGTTCAGTAGATCCCGAATGTATCGGTCACTGACATAGGTGACCCCATATTTCTTAGCATCCTCCAGTCGATCCTCCACCTCGACCATGAAGGTGTCCTCAGACGATTCTGTGAAATGGAAATCCCCTTTAGCTTCGGGATAATCCAACTTGTTGTGCGTGGAAAAGATCAAAATTCCATTGTCCTCCAACCCATTGAGAAGAGTATCCAACCAGGGTTCGAATAATGCCTTAGGAAGATGCGTGAAAACAGAACCGGCGAAAATGATGTCCATTTTTTCTGGAAGGACAAGACTATCCGGCGCTTCAGAGTGAAGTATAGGTGAAAAGGCAAACCGATCCTTCAGGAAATCAAGACTTTGCGGTTTGATCTCGGAAACCCAGATCCGGGCTCCGGGAAGAGTGAAAGGAAAGAACCGGGAGACTCTTCCATAACCTGCTCCAAAATCGAGGAAGGACTTCACTTCAACCCCTTTCTCATTTGCGATCGAAGAAATATCCCGCGCGATCTCATAGCCCGTTTTTAGATATGCCTGAAGGGTCCTTCGAAGGTCTCCTCCTGTTCGATAATAGGAGAGCCGGAACATGATGTCATTCTTATGGA
>JAJLJK010000162.1:0-32974 GCA_033844885.1 Bacteroidota bacterium
GGTAATGCCACAACGATACAATGGACCGATTCAAGCGGCATCGTCTGGATGGTGATCGGACAGATTCGAATGGGTGCCGAAATCTTTAAATGGCTTCAGATCAGTGCAGGATATACTGTTCAGTTCGGAGCAGATCTTAACGTATCACGTCTTGATCTTGGAATTGGGTTCCAACTTTAGGCTTTCCCTTTTTCCTTCACCACCACCATATATCGGTAGATCTGATCTTTCTTGGCTTCGTCGATGACCACTTGTCCCGCCTTTTTGTTGGCGCCGTTCACCATCTTGGGCAGGACTTCGGCCAACTCTTCATTTGAAGTTTGGAATGCGGTCTTTAACCCATGGCAACGAGTGCAATTCTGTTCCACTAACATCTTGGATTCTTGCATTTCCTCCAGGGTCATGTCGGGATAGATGACCTGGGCCTGCTTGAGATCATCAGGGGTGGGCTGGGTCAGTTTGACACTTCCGCAGGCGGCAAGACCGGTCAATAGACCTGCCATAAGGTATGGGCGTAGGGATCGCATGTCTTCTTGGTTTAGTGAAGACCTGAAGATCGAAAAATTTTGGCTTATTCCCCAGCGTGACCCGACCTTAGATCAAATCCCAGGGATGAAAGGCGTCGGGTGGGGGTTCCCTGGATATTCTCCTCACGGATCATCTTTTGGGCTACAAGGCCTGTAAGCACTTCGTCCAGGGTTCGAACAGCCGCACATGGAATATGGGCAGCCACAAGAGCTTCCATCCAAGCGTCACGGACGTCTCTTGGGAAAGCCGTAGACAGCTTCTCTGCCAAAAGGGCCCGATGGGCCACCCGCTGCTGGTTGGTTCTGAATTCGGCCTGTAGAGCCCATTCAGGATGACCGAGGATCGAGCACAGTTTCTGAAACTGGACATCACTTCCTACAGCCAGTAGGAGGGGGCGGTCATCCCTGCAACGGAAGATCTCCCCATAGGGAGCAATGTTAGGATGGGCCGTACCCATGGGCCCCGGGATATGCCCGCACATCAGATAATTACTCGCCTGATTCGCTAGAGAAGCCAGTGCACTTTCTTCTAAACTGACGGCCACCTGCGCACCGGTTCCGGTGCGCTCACGCTGCCATAGCGCTGCCAGGATCCCCTCCTTGAGCTGATGCCCTGCCAAAAGGTCGATCAGCGCCACCGGCAGCTTGGCGGGCCCCCCGCCCGGGTGGCCGGTCATGCTGAGCCAACCCGTCTCTGCCTGCAAGACGATATCGTAGGCCACTCGTTGGGTCTCGAGTGCAAAGCCACTTAGGTCTGCAATGATCAATTTTGGAAAACGGGCCATCAACGAACCCGCGGATAGACCGAACTTTTCTGCATCGCCTTCCTTCCAGTTTTGGATGAGTACATCCGCCTCCTTTAAAATGGCATTGAGATGTTCCCGGTCTGAAGGATCCTTGAGATCCAGCGAAACATATTCCTTGTGATAATTGACGGAAGAGAAATACGCACTGACATTGGAGTCAGGAGATTCATCGGGTAGCTTCCAACCCCTTGTGACGTCCCCAGAAGGGGACTCCACCTTGATCACCCGGGCGCCGAGCTCAGCAAAGAACATCCCCACCGACGGGCCTGCCAGGACGGAGGCCAGCTCTACCACGGTCAACTCCCGGAAGAGATCCTTCATGCCTCAGGCCTCATCAGATTCTGGCTGGATCTCACTTACGTGTTCAAGGACCGTCCGAAAGGCAACGAACTTCCCCTCGTACCTGTCAGAGTGCTCCTTTCGAAGCCCAGGGGCATACATTTCCTCGTACAACTTGAGTGCCTCAAGATCCTTGACCTTGTATTGGATGGAATAGGTCGTGCCGGATTCTTCATCGACCATGACCCTGAGGATGCGGCCATCGATGAACAACCCCGTCCGAAGTACATCCGGTATGTGGTGTTCCTTCATCCAGGTCAACCACTCGTCACGGACATCATCTTCGATGTTGACGGTCACGTTGTAGATATACATGAAAAGAAATTTTCGACAAAGATAGGTCAGTTGACCAAGTCATCTCCACGAAGACGCCGGAACCTCTTTCGGGAGTCAGGAGCAAAGAAACTGTCCGGGTGCTGTTGAAGCAGTTGTTGGTAGTATTCCATGGCTTTCTGAAGATTGCCAAGTCGTTCCTCCAAAAGTCCGGAACGATAGAGGGCATCATCTACCAACAGACTTTTCTTGTGTTGGTCGACCAGTTTCTGATAAATCACCAATGCAGTATCCGGCTTGGATTGCTCTTCGTAGATCCGGGCCTCCATGAAAAGGGCATCATCCTCCAACTCGTGATTGGGAAATTGCACCCTTAGTTGATCTAGGATATCCAAGGCCTGATCGAACCGGTTTCGGAAGAAGGCCAGGTCGGCAGCGGCAAAGGTCTCCATCGCGGCCGTGCTGGTGTCAAGGCCCGAATTGCTCTTGATGAGAAGCCACATATACATCGCGTCGTTGGCGATCAACTTACTGGTGCTGGCCTTCAGAGCATCGAATTGTCCCTGAGCATATTCAAAGTCACCCCGGTAATATGCCACCTTGGCCTTCATGTATTTGGCCTGTTGTCCAATGGGCGTTTCAGGAACCTCTTTTTCGACCTGAGCATAAAGAAGCAGCGCATCAATGTATTCTCCCTCCTGCAGGGTGAGACCGGCAAGTTCCATTTTGGCATTCAAACGGGTTGAGGTCGAAATTCCGGATCGGTCGATGAGATCCTGGAAGATCTTTCTAGCCTGCTCCGTTTCATTCAATTCACCTTGAAGCACGATCCCTTTCAGAAGGATCAGTTGATCCTCGTTCTCCGGATATTGGGTCTCTTTCTGAACCTCTTCCAGATCAATGATCCAGGCTTTCCAATCTTCCGCACTGACATTGGGATCGAGGTTCATCATTTGCTTGCGGGTCATCAGACGCTGGACCAAAGCATCCTCGTAAAGCCCATCGGACACACCTTTGTTGATGATGTGATCATAGGCTTCAATGGCGACCGCCCATTCTTCTTCCTGTCGGGCACTTTCTGCAAGACTCATGATCGATGAGCTCTGGTTCAACCCCCGGCGTTCAAGTGCCCTCAACTGGACCATGGCTGCACGGTAGTCCTTCTCACGGATCAGCATCCAGATCAGAAGCGAATTATAGATGACATTGTCTGAGGTCTGAACCCTGCGGATCAATTGCTTTTTGAACATGAGGTTCACAGGATCATTGGGATCGTCCTGTAAACTTTGATTCAGGGTGTTCTTGACCATGTTGGTATATCCCGGATTGGTGCCAAGGAGATCCAGATATTCGCGGAACATGTTCTCGAGATCACCCATATCCGCATAGACCAGAGCCTTTTGATAGCCCAGGTTCATGTTGGGCAACTGAGATTCGGCGGAGTTAAGAACATCCAGGGCGGTTTTGTATAAACCATATCGGGAGCATTCTTGTGATAGACTCCCCGCGACCCCTGGTCGTTGACGGACCATTTGCAGTAATTCATCCTCGGTTTCCCGGTACCCTTTTTCATCGCCCGAAAGGGAATGGATGTATAAAAGGTGGATCGCCATCCCTGCCTGTTGACCAGGAACCCGTTTGCGATGGTTCTCAATGAGTTTTTTCGCCTCCTTGTATTCCTTCAACTGAATGTAGCAGGTCAACAGATCGTTGAAGATGGGACCAGAAGGATTCTTTTGGTAGAGACCCTCCAACAGGGGAGTAGCCTTGGAGTATTCGCCGTCCTCCACATACTGTTGTGCCAGTTCTCTTTCCGGTTGACCCAATATGGTGAACGAAAGGGCCAGGAAGAGAATACTGGTGAACAGATGTTTAAGGTCGGGCATAATGGTTGTAGATCGAATCGAGGATGGGCATGAATTCATCCATGTGGTCCCGGGCATATTCTGCCTTGCTCACGCGTTTGATGGCCTGCCCCCTCCATTGATTGAAGTAACGCACCTCATCATTGAAATATTGGTCGGCACGTGTGGAGTCCAGAAGTTCGTGCTTAAGATCGTGTTTCAGGGTCTCAAGTTGTTTTTGGGTCTTGTCTCCTTCCTCGATCAACTTCTCTCGAGCAATATTGTACTTCGTCAGTGAGCTGTAAAGGTCATGGAGCCGACTCATATGGGTGACCCAAAGTTCTCGATTGGTCGGATCCTGAACCGAATCCCTGAAGTAATTCACATATGGGGTCAAACGCTTCATTTGCTGCCCTACATCTTCGTTAGTGAATTGTCCGAGGTCCTGCTGGGTACTATCGATCTGGAGGATCATCCGGTCGATCTCCGCGATCTTATCCTGGTAGGGATTTCGGGAGCAGGCGGCCAATATCAATAAAAGGGGAAGGAGTCGTTTCATATTCAGATCTTGTCAAACCCGGTATAGGGGATGAGCACTTTGGGAATGGCAATGTGGTCCTCTTTCTGGTAATTCTCAAGGATGGCGGCAAGGATCCTCGGCAATGCAAGGGCACTTCCATTGAGGGTGTGACATAGGTGGGTTTTCTTATCCTCACCCCGATACCTCAATTTCAACCGGTTGGCCTGAAAGGTTTCAAAATTGGACACAGAACTCACTTCCAGCCACCTTTCCTGTGCGGCAGAATACACCTCAAAGTCATAGGTGATGGCACTGGCAAATCCAAGGTCGCCACCACACAGTCTTAGAATGCGGAAGGGAAGACCGAGGCTGTCAAGAAGCGATTCCACATGGCTGACCATTTCTTCGAGGATCATGTAACTCTTGTCCGGAGTGGTGATATTCACGATCTCTACCTTGTCGAATTGGTGAAGACGATTGAGTCCTCGTACATCCTTCCCATAGGATCCGGCCTCACGGCGAAAACATGGGGTATAGGCTGTGCATCGGATCGGCAGGTTATCTGGGTCGAGAATGACGTCGCGGTAGAAGTTGGTCACCGGAACCTCGGCTGTAGGGATGGCGTAGAGGTTATCGGCTGGCATGAAATACATCTGCCCCTCTTTGTCGGGTAGCTGACCGGTTCCGAACCCGGAGGCTTCATTCACAAAATGAGGGGGAATGAACTCATTATATCCAGCAGAAATGTTCTGATCCAGAAAATAATTGATCAGTGCGCGCTGAAGGCGGGCACCCTTGTTCTTGTAGACTGGAAATCCTGCTCCTGTGATCTTGACACCCAATTCAAAATCGATCAGGTCATAGGTCTTGGCCAGGTCCCAGTGGGGAACCGCCTTTTCATGAAGTTCAGGGATATCCCCGCGACGGCTCACCTCTTCGTTATCCGCCTCGTCTCTGCCTTTGGGAACACTGTGATGGGGGGCATTCGGCAGGCTGACCAAAAGTTCGTTGAGCTGTTCCTCGATCTGGGATAGTTTATCACCAAGCTCTTTGGACCGCTCCTTCAGATCGGCGGTCTTTTCTTTGGCCTTATCGGCCTCTTCACGCTTTCCATCGCGGAAAAGCTGTCCGATCTCTTTGCTGAGTCGGTTGCTTTCAGCAAGCGTATCATCCAGTTCCTTTTGCGTACCCTTGCGGTCGTCATCCACCTTGAGAATGTTCTCGATGGTGGGACGAGCGTCGATCATACGTTTTCCGAGTCGTTCGATGATCTCTTCTGGGTTCTGGCGAATGTCCGTTAGAACGAGCATAATGGTCTTGATCTATAAGGGGTCAAATATACCAATGAATGAGGGTCCTTCGAAGAAGTAGTGAGTGAATGGGAAGAAAAAAGGCCGCCCCGAGGACGGCCTTGACCTTTATTGGAACATTTCCCGCACCTTTTCGAAGAAACTCTTTTCTCCGGCTCCGGGTTGGGGTTTGAAATTCTGACTGTCGCGAAGCTTTTCCAAAAGGGACTGCTCCTCCTTGGTGAGATTCTTCGGGGTCCATACGTTGATATGAACCAATAGGTCTCCTCTCCCGTATCCCTCAACGTGTGGAAGTCCCTTGCCTTTAAGACGAAGGGTTTTCCCAGATTGGGTTCCGGCATCCAACTTGATCCTTGCCTTTCCGGTGACTGTGGGCACTTCGACCTGGGAGCCGAGAGCGGCATCCGGCATGCTCACGTAAAGGTCAAAATGAAGGTTCTCGCCATCGCGCTTGAGTTCGGGATGAGGTACCTCTTCGATCTGAACGATGAGATCTCCGGGAGGGCCTCCCATAGGACCTGCGTTCCCTTTTCCCTGAACACGAAGCTGCATGCCATCCATGACCCCTGCGGGGATCTTCAAACTCACCACCTCTTCTTTTCGCTCCAGACCGTCCTCACTGACGCCAGAAGGCTTTTTGTCGATGATCTTCCCACTGCCGTGACAATTGTGACAGGTACTGGCGGTCCGCATCTGTCCGAGGATGGTGTTGGTCACACGTTGAACCTGACCGGTTCCGTGACAAACGGGACAGGTCTTGAATTCCAATCCTTCGGCTTGAACGGCGCGACGGATCTTCATTTTCTTCTCAGCACCATTGGCGATCTCTTCCAATGTCATCTTGACCCGTACGCGAAGGTTACTCCCACGCGAACCGCGGCTTCCACCACGGGCACCTCCAAATCCGCCGAATCCACCAAAGGCTCCGCCAAATGCATCTCCAAAGATATCTCCGAACTGACTGAAGATATCGTCCATGTTCATGTGCTGACCACCGAATCCCCCGGCTCCCGGACCAAAGGCCTGGTGGCCAAACTGATCGTATTTCTGACGTTTTTCGGCATTGCTGAGAACCTCATAGGCTTCTGCGGCCTCCTTGAATTTCTCTTCCGCCTCCTTGTCATCGGGATTTCGGTCAGGGTGGTATTTGATCGCCAGTTTGCGGTAGGCTTTTTTTATCTCATCCGCAGAGGCTTTGCGATCCACCCCAAGAATGTCGTAATAATCTCTTTTTGCCATCTTTCTCTTTTATTGACCCTGCTTCTGAGCAACGACCACCTTGGCATATCGGATCGGGCGATCATTCAGGTTATATCCGCGTTCAAGTTCGTCCACCACCTTGCCGTGCTGATCCTCAGATTGGGCAGGAATATGGGTGACCGCTTCCATGCTCTCCACATCAAAGGGTTGATTCACTGTGCTAGGCATAGGTTGAAGCCCCTTTGATTTTAAGGTGTTGAGCATCTTGTCATAGATGAGTTTAACCCCTTCTCGGGCTTTTTCATCCTCGATGTTCTTCAACGCGCGCTCGAAATCATCGATCACCGGCAGTAAGGCGGACATCAGTTCACGGGTCGATGTAGCAAAAAGCTCAACCCGTTCCTTGGCCGTACGCCGACGGAAATTCTCAAATTCCGCAAATAGGCGGAGGTATTGGTCCTTCTCCCGTTGGATCTCCTCTTTCAGGGCATCCATATTCTCGGGAACCTCCTGTTCGAGGTTCGAAGGATCCAGATCTTCCTCATGATTATCCACAGAAGCGCCCTTTTCTTCCATCAGGTCCTCGTGTCTTTCCTCAGTCGTATTGGGTTCTTTTTTCTCGCTCATTTTCGTTCTCGTGATTTACCGCGATCTATTAGCAAAATTTTTGCCATCCCCATTTTGTGTGTCAATGTGACAGCAAAGAAAAAGCCCGGATGTCATCCGGGCTGTAAGACTGTATGAATGTCAGGTCTTAATTGACCTTGAGATTCTCGAGGGTACGTTCAAGTGCTGCCCCGCGGAGATTCTTGGCAATGATGGTCCCATCACCGTCGATCAGGAAGGTGGCTGGGATGGCATTGACGTTGTAAAGAGCCGCGGCTTCAGAGTTCCAGTATTTGAGATCACTGACATGGTTGGGCCATACCAGGTTGTCTGCTTGAATGGCTTTCGTCCATTGATCATGGCTGCGATCCAGGCTAACGCTGAATATGGTAAAGCCTTTTCCATTCTTGAAATTGGCATCCTTGAACTTCTGATAGGTCTTGACCACATTGGGGTTTTCCATCCGACACGGACGACACCAGCTAGCCCAGAAATCGATGAGGACCACCTTTCCACGAAGGCTGGAAAGCTTTCGAATGTTTCCTTCCGGATCCTTGAAAGCGATATCCGGAGCTTGATCACCAATGGCCAAAGAGGCCATCTGTTCCTCGGCGGTTGTCTTTTCATTGGCTGGGATGAACGCCCAGGTGGCGAATGCGATGGCTACTGCAGCCAGAAGAGCGATTTTCTTTTTCATGATCTCCTTTTTGGTTCTGTAAAATTAATCCATCCGGATGATATCCGCCCCGACAGCCTGGAGTCGCTTATCGATCGACTCATACCCACGATCGATCTGCTCGATATTGTGAATGACCGACGTTCCCTCGGCACTCAACGCAGCGATCAAAAGGGCAATGCCCGCGCGGATGTCCGGAGAGGTCATGGTCGTACCACGAAGAGGATACTTACGATCAAGTCCGATAACGGTCGCTCGATGCGGGTCACAAAGGATGATCTGAGCACCCATGTCGATGAGTTTGTCCACAAAGAACAAACGGCTCTCGAACATCTTCTGGTGGACCAGAACGCTTCCACGTGCCTGTGTTGCCACAACCAGAACGATACTCAAAAGATCCGGGGTGAACCCGGGCCATGGAGCATCTGCTATGGTCAGGATGCTTCCATCAATGAAGTTCTCGATCTCGTAATGATCCTGGGCGGGCACATACAGGTCATCTCCCCTAAGCTCAAATTGTATGCCGAGTTTTCGGAATGTATCTGGGATGACCCCAAGATCGGGGTAGCTGACCTTTTCTATAGTGAGTTCAGAACGGGTCATAGCGGCCATGCCAAGCCATGATCCCACCTCGATCATGTCAGGAAGGATGGTATGGTCACATCCTCCCAGGGAGTCCACGCCCTCAATGATGAGCAAGTTGCTTCCGACCCCAGAGATCTTGGCACCCATCCGGTTCAACATCTTGCAAAGCTGCTGGAGGTAAGGTTCGCAGGCGGCATTGTAAATGGTAGTGGTTCCCTTTGCAAGGACTGCAGCCATGACGATATTGGCCGTGCCGGTCACCGAGGCCTCATCCAAAAGCATGTAGGTTCCCTTCAGTTCCTTAGCCTCAACGCCATAAAAATGATCCTTTTCCTCGTAAATGAATTTGGCACCTAATTTCTGGAATCCCAAGAAGTGCGTGTCCAGCCGACGTCGACCGATCTTGTCTCCTCCGGGTTTGGGGATGTACCCTTTGCCAAATCGAGCCAAAAGGGGTCCAACGATCATGATCGAACCTCGAAGGGCTCCTCCCTTCGCACGAAACGCTGGTGAATGAAGGTAATCGAGGTTGATGTCGTTGGCCTGAAAGGTGTACGAGCCGTGCCCGCGTTTGCGGATATTGACCCCAAGCTCCTCCAGGATCTCGATCAGCTTGTTGACGTCCCGAATATCCGGGATGTTATTAATGGTGACTTCTTCTGAGGTGAGTAGGACGGCGCAAAGGACCTGGAGTGCTTCATTCTTGGCCCCTTGCGGGGTGATGGTCCCTTTCAGGGGTTTACCCCCCGTGATCTGGAATTTCGCCATGTCGGGATGTTCTGCTTATTTCTTGTACCGCTGTTTGCGGTGATTCCCTTTGTTTCTCTTCTTTCCGCGGTTCTTGTTCTGTTGATGATGCGGATGGTTCTGAGCGACCACGTTACTGCTATTCCAAAACTCGATGTCCTCGAGTCTCGGATTCAACTTTCCGTTCGAGATCTCGCGCATCTCCTTAAGGATGATCTCATCTTCCACCGTATCCTTGTTCCATTGCAGGTAGCTCTTCTTCATCTGGTTGGCAATGGACTGAATCAGGCCATCCTTCAGTTCTCCGTCAGGCATCTCTGCGGCCACCTTGACCATATCCTTGATGATGTTCCCGAAATGTCGGCGGGTGTTGCTTCTTTTGGGATAATCGAGAAGTTGCGGTTTTTCCTGAAAGGATTCGCGTTGAGGAATAGGGTAGGGGCTATCCACATCCAGTTGGAACTCACTCATAATGAAAAGGTGATCCCAAAGTTTGTGTTTGAAGTCGGGGACATCCCGGAGGTGAGGATTGAGATTGCCGATGACATCGATGATGGATTGAGCCACTTTATTTCGGTGTTCCCGATCCTCGATCGACATGCAGTATTTGACCATATTATGAACGTTCCGCCCATATTCAGGTATCTGCATCTGCGGACGCTCGGTATTGTATTCCATGCGAAAGGATTTGCTTGGGGTAAATGTAAGGGTTTCCTGCGAGGGGCTTAGTTCAGGCGGCGCAGTTTGGCAAATTTCAGCAAGAGTTTCTTTTCTCCCGCATTGTCAAACTTGACCGTAGCCTTGGCATCGGCCCCGCTTCCACTGATCTCGGCTATGGTACCCATCCCAAAACGTTCATGGATGACCCTTTGACCGGCCTCGTATCGGGTGTCAACCGAACCCGATCCATTTTCTGAATTTGCCTCCGTCATTCGGGTCAATTTCCGGTTGGGTTGACCAAAACTGGGCTTGTTTACTGTGCGTTGCCTTTCGGCGGATGGACTTCTTTTCACGATCGGACTTTTTTCCCAGGGTGCATCATCATCATCGAAAGCGGAAAATGGAGAGAAATCCGGAACCTGAATGTCCAGATGCGACTCATCGATCTCTTCAATGAAGCGACTAGGTTCACAATCGATCACCTTTCCCCAACGGAATCGCGTATGAGCATAGGTCAACCATGCCTGCTTCTCTGCCCGGGTAAGCGCGACGTAAAAGAGCCTTCGTTCCTCTTCAAGATCGGAACGAGAACCGGTAGCCATCATTGAAGGAAAGAGGTTCTCCTCCATTCCCACGATGAAAACATACGGAAATTCTAGCCCTTTTGCAAGGTGTATCGTCATAAGACTCACCTTGTTGCGATCTTCAGGGTCCTCATTGTCGCTATCAGTAAGGAGTGAAATGTCCTGAAGGTAGGCTCCAAGAGAAGGGTCTCCTTCTTCCAATTGTTGTTGCTGTTCAGCAAAATCCTTTACCCCATTCAGTAATTCCTGAAGGTTCTCGTATTTGCTGACTCCTTCGGGAGATTTATCCTGCCCAAGTTCTTTGATCAAACCACTGGTCTTGGCCACATGGGCAGCCAACTCGAAAGCATCATGGTCCTGTGCGAGGGCCTGATAGCTCTTGATCTTGGTGACGAAATCCAGTAACCGACCTTGTGTGGGGCGGTTGATGGAGGTTCCGAAGTATTGAATGTTTTCCGTCACTTCCCACAGGCTCTTTTCCTGTTCTCTCGATACAACGGTCAGCTTTTCAAGAGTGGTGTCTCCGATCCCACGTGCCGGGTAATTGATGACCCGTCGAAAGGCCTCCTCGTCATGGGGGTTGGCAATGAGGCGAAGGTAGGCCAGCATGTCCTTGATCTCCTTCCGCTGATAGAATGATAGCCCACCATAGATCCGATAGGGGATATTCCTTCTTCGGAGCGAATCCTCAAAGGACCTGGATTGCGCATTGGTCCGATATAGAATGGCAAACTGATTCCATGGTTCTTGCGCGTTCATATGGAGGTCCCAAATGGTCTGGGTGACATAGTTCCCTTCATCCGTATCCGATACAGATTTGTGGACGATGATCTTTTCACCCGTTCCATTATCTGTCCAAACATTCTTTTCCAGTTGCTCTTTGTTCTTTTTGATCAAAGAGTTGGCCGCATTGACGATGGTCTGGGTGGATCGATAGTTCTGCTCCAATTTATAGACTCCGGCATCGGGGTAGTCCTTCTGGAAATTCAGAATATTGCGGATATTGGCTCCTCGGAAGGCATAGATACTTTGCGCATCATCCCCTACGACACAAACATTCTCATACCGATTGGCCAGAGCTTTGACAATGAGGTACTGGGCATGGTTCGTGTCCTGATACTCATCCACAAGGATGTACTTGAACCGATCCTGATATTTGGCAAGAACATCCGGAAAGCGATAGAGCAGCTCATTGGTCTTTAACAGCAGGTCATCAAAATCCATAGCCCCCGATCGGAAACAACGCTCGGCATATCGAGAATAGATCTCGCCCATTTTGGGCATTCGAGCAGCATCATCCGCTTCCTGGAGATCTGCCCTCCTGAGGTAACTCTTTGGAGTGATCAGATTGTTCTTGAACGCAGAAATGCGGTTGGATACGTTCTTTGGTTTGTAGATCTCCTTGTCCAGATTCAATTCTTTGATGACCTGAGTGATCGCTCGTAAGCTGTCTTGAGCATCGTAGATCGTGAAATTGGAGGGATAGCCCAAATGATGTCCTTCATAGCGAAGGATCCGTGCAAACACCGAGTGGAAAGTTCCCATCCAAAGGTGGCGAGATTCGCTTTCGCCGACGATCTGTGCGATCCTTTCCTTCATTTCTCTGGCCGCCTTGTTCGTAAATGTGAGTGCCAGAATATTGAATGGATCCACTCCCTTTTTCATTAAGTGAGCGATCCGATAGGTCAGTACTCGGGTCTTTCCCGATCCCGCCCCTGCAATGACCATCATGGGGCCTTCTGTCTGCAATACCGCCTGTCGCTGACTTTCGTTCAGCTTCTCCAAGTAACTCTCCAAGATCTCATGAATTTGGTCCTCAAAGGTAAGGGTTCACGAAATGGTAAAAAAGTTGTTTCGGCGGCAAAAGCAGATGAGGTTCCGACAATTGCCCGGATGAATCAAATTGGCTAAAGGGAGGTTTTTCAAAAGTTCATTTATTGGAATTGAACCGTTTGATACGAGCGATAATTCTAAACCCTGTGCGGCGAATTCGAAAGCTCACCGGAAGCCACTTTTCACTTTCCATATTCAAAAGGAGGCTTTTTTAGACGGTGACTTTCAGACATGAGGTGTTTCGTTTTCTTGATGGGATGTTGCTATCGAATTTTTTGCGGGTACCTTTATGCTGTCATCAAATACCTAAACCTTATGTACAAAAGATTACTTCTGACCATTTCCATCATGGGGATGATGATCCAGGCACAAGCCTCGCATCTTCTAGGTGGTGAGATCTGGTCCAATGTGGTGGTGAACCAGGGAACCCAACAAGTAGAGATCTGGTTGACCCTTTACAGGGATGTTCAGGGAATTGCTCTTCCATCCACCTCCACCGTGAGCCTCAAGAACCAATCCGGTTCAACCTCGAATTTCAGCCTTCAAAGGATCGCAACTCCAGTTACTCTTCCCGGGCCCTCCGGTTTGGTATCAGGTTACGGGATCGAACTGAATGTGTATTATGGAGTGTTCAACCTTCCTGCTGGGACGACCTCCTACACGGTCGCCTATTCGAATTGTTGCCGCCCAATGGGGATCTCCAACATGACGAATTCGGGAGGGGAATCATTTTGGATCTCTTCGACCAATGATATCTCACACGGTTTGAATTCGAATGCATATTCATTGCTTCCTTTGGCTATCTATGCGCAAGCAGGGACCCCAATCAGTATCTCACATCAGCATATGGATCTTGAGGGAGATTCTTTGGCGTATTATTATGCGGCCCCATTTTCTCAGCAGGGCCAACCCGTTGCCGGGTACAGTCTACCTTCAGGAACAGCCTCAGGACCTTTTTCAGTGGATTCTATCAGTGGCCTTCTAACATGGACCCCAGCTCAACAGGGTGTTTATGCATACAGGTTCATAGTGCATGAGTACCGAAAGGATTCCCTCAACCAATTCGTGAAGATAGGAGAGAAGAACAGGGATATGGTCTTCCTCGTCGGACCTGCCTCTAGTGGCGGATCGAGCCTATCCGTGAGTCTTGGTGGAACCAACGGGACTCTTCCAAACGGAGTTCCTTTTGCTGAGATGAAAGAAGGAATGGTGAACTCTGTGACCCTGACCATCGGAAATATCGATTCTACATCCTTCAGTGCGGATTTCTATGGGGAACCCTTGGAGTTGGATTCGGCCAATGTGAATTTGGTGGTCACTCCCTCTCAGCAGGGTAGCGGTACCGGTGTGGTCGAGATCCAATGGGCTCCTTCTTCACAGATGGTGCGTACCGAGCCCTACATGGGAACGGTCAGGATCACGGTTGGTGGCTTCACCTACGATGTTTTGATCGGGTTCAAGGTTCTCAGCACGGCATCGATCCAAGAGAATGAGTCGATGGATGCGGTCTTGTTCCCCAATCCAATGATCGGTGAAGATGTTCAGGTATATCACCCCTCTGGGGTCGAGTCCTGGAGTTTGATCGATCTGTCCGGTCGTTTGATCCATTCCGGAAAAGGTTCAGGAGCGAAGTATGAGACCATTCACCTTTCTGGTCTTTCAGAAGGGGTCTTTATCCTTCAGGTTAAGGATCAACAAGGTCGGATCCATGTGCATCGTTTGATCCGTTGATATATTAAATATGTACCATTGGATCGGACACTCATTGAATCGGTCGCAGAATCATTCGCTCTTTTACGTGAAGGATTTTGACTTAAATTGAAGTGTCCTCAGAAACAAGCTTGCCATTTTACAATGATTACGAGGATCCCGCGACCCCCTGGTCGCGGGATTTTTTATTTAGGAAAATCCTGTGTTCAAATTAGTTGGTGTTCGAAGATTTTCCACCTACCTTTGCGGCCCTTTTTCGCGATGCGGACAGGGTCGGTTCAAATGGTCTTTAAGTCAGGGCAGGCCTGCCAAAGCACAGCCTTCTGATTTTCACTGGGAAGAGGCAATAGATTTTTTCCCTAACACCTTGTAAGACCGATTTTTTGTCCTACATTTGCATCCCCCAAAAAATGGGGGCATTGTATTTTTTGAAAACGGTGATATTAATTAAGGTATAGCATGCCAACGATTCAGCAGTTAGTAAGGAAAGGCCGGGCGAAGATTACCAAGAAGAGTAAATCAGCCGCCTTGGATGCTTGTCCTCAACGCAGAGGTGTATGTACCCGTGTGTACACCACCACTCCCAAGAAACCTAATTCCGCCATGCGGAAAGTGGCTAGGGTTCGTTTGACCAACGGAAACGAGGTCAACGCCTATATTCCCGGAGAGGGTCACAACCTTCAGGAGCACAGCATCGTGCTGGTTCGTGGTGGTCGTGTTAAAGACCTTCCAGGTGTACGTTATCACATCGTTCGCGGTGCCTTGGATACCGCCGGTGTTGAGGGTCGTACCCAGCGCAGATCGAAATATGGTGCCAAGCGCCCAAAACAGAAATAAGTCGGAAAGTCTGATTTGAGATAGTATGAGAAAGTCAAGAGCAAAAAAGCGGCCTCTTCTTCCGGACCCACGTTTTAATGATCAATTGGTCACTCGTTTCGTCAACAACATGATGTTGGACGGAAAGAAGAGTGTGGCCTACAAGATCTTCTATGATGCGATCGATATCGTGTCTAGCAAGACTGAGCAAGGCAATGGCCTTGAGATCTGGAAGGAAGCCCTCACCAACATCATGCCTCATGTTGAGGTGCGCAGTCGTCGTGTCGGTGGTGCTACATTCCAAATCCCTATGCAGATCCGCCCGGATCGCAAGGTATCCTATGCCATGAAGTGGTTGATCAAATACGCTCGCGGGCGTAATGAGAAATCCATGGCTGCCAAGTTGGCCGCTGAGATCCTCGCCGCATCACGCGAAGAAGGATCTGCAGTGAAGAAGCGTATGGATACTCACAAGATGGCTGAGGCAAACAAGGCTTTCTCGCATTTCCGATTCTAAGCACAACGAATAAGACTCCTGAATAATGGCAAAAAGAGACCTGAAATACACGCGTAACATCGGTATCTCCGCGCACATTGATGCCGGGAAGACAACCACCACCGAGCGTATCCTCTATTACACAGGGGTGAGCCACAAGATCGGTGAGGTACACGATGGTGCTGCGACCATGGACTGGATGGAACAGGAACAAGAGCGTGGTATCACCATTACCTCTGCAGCAACCACTTGTTTCTGGAAATATCCCACCGAGCAGGGTCAACCTGTGGATGAGACCAAGGAGTACAAGATCAACATCATCGACACTCCCGGACACGTTGACTTTACCGTTGAGGTGGAGCGCTCTATGCGTGTTCTTGACGGAGCTGTCGCCCTGTATTGTGCAGTAGGTGGTGTTGAACCTCAGTCTGAGACCGTATGGCGTCAGATGGATAAATATAAGGTGCCTCGTCTCGGTTTTGTCAATAAGATGGACCGTTCAGGTGCTGACTTTTTCAAGGTCGTTGAGCAGGTTCGCGATCGTTTCGGTGCCAACCCTGTACCACTTCAAGTACCTATTGGTGCTGAGGCAGATTTTCGTGGAGTCGTTGACCTTCTCGACAAGAAGGCCATCATTTGGGACGATTCGACCCAGGGAATGACCTATAACTTCGTTGAGATTCCAGAAGACCTTATCGATACAGTTGAGGAATACCGTGAGAAACTCGTTGAAGCTGTAGCTGAATACGATGATCACCTCATGGAGAAATTCTTCGACGATCCAGATAGCATCACTCGCGAGGAGCTTCAGGCGGCCATCCGCAAGGCGACCATCGACATGAGTATCGTACCCATGCTCTGTGGCTCTGCCTTCAAGAACAAAGGTGTGCAGACCATGCTCGATGCCGTTATGGAATACCTTCCTGCGCCAAGTGATATTGAAGCGATCAAGGGTATCAACCCCAAGACCGACAAAGAAGAAGCCCGTCGTCCCGATTCTGACGAGCCTTTTGCTGCTCTTGCATTCAAGATCGCTACCGACCCATTTGTTGGACGCCTTTGTTTCTTCCGTGCTTATTCTGGCCGTTTGGATGCCGGAAGTTACGTGATGAACATGCGTACCGAGAAGAAAGAGCGTATCAGCCGGATCTTCCAGATGCACTCCAACAAGCAGAATCCTATCGAATTCATTGAAGCAGGTGACATCGGTGCCGGTGTAGGCTTCAAGGATATTCGCACTGGAGATACTCTTTGTGATGAGAAGCATCCCATCATCCTCGAATCCATGACCTTCCCCGAGCCCGTAATTGGTGTCGCGGTTGAGCCTAAATCTCAGAGTGATGTGGATAAACTGGGAATGGCACTTGCCAAACTCGCAGAAGAGGATCCTACATTCCGTGTAAGCACCAACGAAGAGACCGGTCAGACCGTGATCTCTGGAATGGGAGAGCTTCACCTGGAGATCATTGTCGATCGTCTCAAGCGTGAGTTCAAGGTCGAGTGTAACCAGGGAGCACCCCAGGTTCAATATAAAGAGACCATTACCCAAACGGTACAACACAAAGAGGTCTACAAGAAGCAGACCGGTGGTCGTGGTAAGTTCGCCGATATTCAGGTCAAGGTCGGTCCTGCCGATGAAGGCTTTGAAGGCAAACTTCAATTCGTCAACGAGGTCAAGGGTGGTAACGTTCCCAAGGAATTCATCCCTGCTGTTGAAAAAGGCTTCAAGGAAGCTATGGACAACGGTCCTCTTGCCGGATATCCAGTTGAGCAAATGAAGGTGACCCTTTTTGATGGTTCTTACCACGCTGTTGACTCCGATGCCCTTTCATTCGAGATGGCTGCCAAGTTCGCATGGCGTGAGGCTTCTAAAAAGGCCAAGCCCGTCATCCTCGAGCCTGTCATGAAGGTAGAGATCGTCACCCCAGAAGAGAAGATGGGTGATGTGATCGGTGACCTCAACAAGCGTCGTGGTATCATTGAAGGTACAGACGAGCGTAGTGGAGCCACTGTGATCAAGGCCAAAGTGCCATTGTCAGAGATGTTCGGTTACGTGACCCAGTTACGTACGATCACCTCAGGACGTGCTACCTCTACCATGGAGTTCTCACATTACGATACCACTCCTCAGAGTATTTCTGACGAGGTCATCGCCAAAGTAAAAGGTCAACCCGCTTAATAAACCTCACGGTATTACCAACATGAGCCAGAAGATCAGAATCAAGTTGAAGTCTTACGACCACAATCTCGTCGACAAGTCGGCTGAGAAGATCGTAAAGACCGTAAAGAGCACTGGTGCCGTCGTCAACGGACCCATCCCTCTGCCCACCAACAAGCGGATCTATACCGTGCTTCGCTCGCCCCACGTGAATAAGAAGTCACGTGAGCAATTCGAGCTTAGCAGCTACAAGCGCTTGCTGGACATTTACAGTAGCTCATCCAAGACCATTGATGCCTTGATGAAGCTCGAGCTGCCCAGCGGTGTGGAAGTTGAGATCAAAGTGTAATTGACGTTTCAGAACACTATCAATTCTAGATAACGATGCCCGGATTAATCGGTAAGAAAATCGGAATGACCAGCATCTTCGGACCTGATGGCAAGAACATGCCATGTACGGTTCTCGAAGTTGGACCCTGTGTAGTTACTCAGGTAAAGACGGAAGATGTCGATGGTTACAATGCTATCCAGCTATCCTTTGGTGAGAAGAAAGAGAAGCGTGCCACCCAGGCCGAGATCGCTCACGCCAAGAAAGCTGGCACTGGCCCCAAGCGCAAGCTTGTTGAGTTCAACGACATGAGCGTTGAAGATTACAAATTGGGAGACTCTGTTGGGGCAGATCTTTTCATCGAGGGCGAGTTCGTCGATGTGGTAGGTACCAGCAAGGGTAAAGGCTTCCAGGGGGTTGTCAAGCGCCACGGATTTGGTGGAGTAGGACAGAGCACTCACGGACAGCACAACCGTCTTCGCGCACCTGGTTCAATCGGTGCAGGATCGGATCCCAGTCGTGTATTCAAGGGAATGCGAATGGCAGGTCGTATGGGTGGAGCCCGTACCACTGTTCAGAACCTTCGCGTACTCAAGGTGGATGCTGAGAAGAATCTTCTCATCCTCAAGGGGAGCGTCCCAGGAGCTAAGAACTCACTTGTAATTGTAGAGAAGTAATGGAACTGGTAGTAAAAGATATTCAAGGCAAGGAGACCGGTCGTAAGGTGAATCTCAACGAGAGCATCTTTGGGATCGAGCCCAATGACCACGCCATTTACCTTGATGTGAAACAGTACCTCGCTCACCAGCGTCAGGGAACTCACAAGGCCAAGGAGCGTGCAGAGATCGCTCGTACGACCAAGAAGCACCACCGCCAGAAAGGTACCGGTGGCGCCCGTTACGGATCTCTCAAATCACCCCTTCACCGAGGTGGTGGTACTGTCTTCGGTCCACGTCCCAGATTTTATGGCTTTAAACTCAATAAGAAACTCAAGCGTCTCGCTCGTGTATCTGCCCTGAGTCTGAAAGCTAAAGATCAGGCGATCACCGTGTTGGAAAATTTCGACATGGAATCTCCCAAGACCAAGGAATTCATTGGGATCCTCAGCGCATTGGGGGTTTCTGACAAAAAAACCTTGATGGTTCTTGGTGAGAGCAATAAAAACGTATATTTGTCGTCCCGAAATTTTCAGGGTGTTAAGGTCGTAAATGCTTCAGAATTAAACACTTACGAACTTCTCAAGGCTTCAAGTCTAATCCTGACTGAAGGGGCGATCGAGAAAATTGAAAACGCATTAAGCTAAGAGCGATGGGTGTTTTGATCAAACCGATTATTACCGAGAAGGCCACTGCTGATCAAGAGAACAGCAACCGTTTTGCCTTTGTCGTAGACAAAAAGGCGAACAAGCTGGAGATCAAGAAGGCAGTAGAGCAATTCTACGGAGTCAATGTAGAGAAGGTTCGCACCATGGTCGTTCCAGGAAAGCGCAAGGTTCGCTTTACCAAGGGCGGAATGGTCGAGGGAAATTCCGGTTCCTACAAGAAGGCCGTCGTAGAAGTAAGAAGTGGTGAAACCATCGACTTGTACAGCAATATCTAATAGAAATGGGAGTACGAAAGTTAAAGCCGATTACACCCGGACAGCGTTTCCGAGTCGTTAGTGACTTTGAGAACGTAACCGCATCCTCTCCCGAGAAATCGTTGCTCGATACTCGGAAGAAGAGTGGTGGTCGTAACAACCAGGGTCGCATGACCATGCGCTACACCGGTGGTGGTCACAAGCAAAAATACCGCATCATCGACTTCAAACGTGAGAAGGATAATGTTCCTGCCACTGTGAAGACCATCGAATACGATCCCAATCGTACTGCCCGCATCGCTCTGCTGGTGTATACCGATGGAGAGAAGCGCTACATGATCGCCCCCAACGGGCTGAAAGTAGGTCAGGAGGTCAAGAGCGGTAAGGAAGCCACCCCAGATGTTGGGAACTACCTATACCTATCTGACATCCCTATGGGTACGGTTGTCAGCTGCATCGAGATGCGTCCCGGACAAGGAGCCGTGCTTGCGCGTTCTGCCGGAAGTTTCGCTCAATTGGTTGCACGTGATGGTAAATATGCCATCCTTAAGATGCCAAGTGGTGAAGTGAGGATGATTCTTACCACCTGCAAAGCCATGATCGGAGCGGTCAGCAATTCTGACCACGCACTCACCATCAGTGGTAAGGCTGGTCGCAATCGTTGGTTGGGTCGTCGTCCCCGCACCCGTGGTGTGGCCATGAACCCCGTCGATCACCCAATGGGTGGTGGTGAAGGTCGTGCTTCTGGAGGTCACCCACGCTCACGCAAAGGATTGCCTGCCAAGGGTTACAAGACTCGCACGCCCAAGAAGGCCTCCAACAAGTACATCGTTGAACGCAGGAAAAAATAATAGATATGGCTCGTTCACTTAAGAAAGGACCTTATATCCACTATAAGCTCGAGAAGAAGGTGGCCTCCAATGTGGAGAGCGGCAAGAAGACGGTCATCAAGACCTGGTCTCGAGCCTCTATGATCAGCCCCGATTTCGTTGGTCAGACCATCGGTGTTCACAACGGAAAGACCTTTGTTCCGGTCTATGTGACCGAGAACATGGTGGGACACAAGTTGGGAGAATTCTCCCCCACCCGCAACTTCCGTGGTCATGCCGGTAACAAGAAAGACAAAGGGAAACGGTAATATTTAGACAAGACTATGGGTGCACGTAAAAGAATGAGAGCTGAGGCTATGAAAGAAGCCCGTAAGAATGTAGCTCTTGCCCGTTTGAACAACTGTCCGACCTCTCCTCGCAAAATGCGTCTGGTTGCCGACCAGATCCGTGGCGTCGAGGTAGAGAAGGCACTTTTCATCCTGAAGAACAGCCCGAAGGAAGCTTCTGGCCGTCTCGAGAAGCTTCTCCTTTCTGCCCTTGCCAACTGGCAGGCCAAGAACGAGGGAGAGCGCATGGAGGACAACGATCTTATCGTTCAGGAGGTCCAGGTCGACAGTGCCCGTATGCTCAAGAGGATCCAGCCCGCCCCACAGGGTCGTGCCCACAGGGTCCGCAAGCGTTCCAACCACGTAACTCTCGTGGTCGGTAATCGCCAGGTGAGCGAGGTAGTAGAAGAAGTAGAAACTGAAAGCGAAGCGTAATATACGATGGGACAAAAAACGAATCCTATAGGAAATCGACTCGGTTTTATCAGAGGTTGGGACTCCAACTGGTACGGAGGTCGCAATTATGGAGACAAAATCGCCGAGGACGATAAGATCCGCAAGTATCTCTACGCTCGTTTGACCAAGGCCAGTGTATCACGGATCATCATCGAGCGCACCCTGAAATTGGTGACCGTGACCATCACCACCGCCCGCCCCGGTATCATTATCGGTAAGGGAGGCCAGGAGGTCGACAAACTCAAGGAGGAGCTCAAGAAGCTCACCGGCAAGGAGGTTCAGATCAACATTTTCGAGATCAAGCGCCCCGAATTGGACGCCAAGCTCGTTGCTGACAGCATCGCTCGTCAGATCGAAGGTCGTATCTCTTATCGCCGTGCCACCAAGATGGCCATCGCTGCCGCCATGCGAATGGGAGCAGAGGGGATCAAGGTAATGGTGTCAGGTCGATTGAATGGTGCTGAAATGGCCCGTTCAGAAATGTATAAGGATGGTCGTACCCCATTGCACACTTTCCGTGCGGATATCGACTATCACCTTTCTGAAGCTCACACCACTTATGGTCGTATCGGGATCAAGGTATGGATCATGAAAGGTGAGGTATACGGAAAACGTGACCTAAGCAACCTGCTCGGTACCACCAAGAAGTCACAAGGGCCTGCTGGAAACCAGCGCGGTGGTGGCGGACGCAGAAAGCGCAACAAATAATTCTAACAGACGAAGCTTAAATAGGCGGACCCATGTTACAGCCAAAGAAGACCAAGCATAGAAAGATGTTCAAAGGGAGAATGAAAGGAATCTCCCAACGCGGTCACACACTTGCTTTCGGTAGTTACGGAATCAAGTCTCTGGAAAATGTCTGGATGACCTCTCGTCAGATCGAGGCCGCTCGTATCGCAGCGACCCGTTACATGAAGCGTGAGGGTCAGTTGTGGATCCGAATCTTCCCCGATAAGCCCATCACCAAGAAGCCTCTCGAGGTTCGTATGGGTAAGGGTAAGGGTAATGTCGAATACTGGGCAGCCGTCGTTAAACCCGGCCGCATCCTTTTCGAGCTTGATGGTGTGCCTTATGACGTAGCCAAGGAGGCTCTTCGTCTCGCCGCCCAAAAGCTTCCCGTTAAAACCAAGTTCATCGTTCGTCGTGACCTTCAGGTCGCCGAATAATAGGATCAGTGATGAAGCAGAGTGAAATCGCACAAATGACCACCGAGGAGTTGAATGATCGCCTGGTGGAAGAGCAAGCCAACCAGACCAAGCAGGAGATGACACACACTGTCTCCCCTCTTGAGAATCCACTGAGCCTGCGCGCCAACCGTCGGTTGATCGCAAGGATCAAGACTGAGCTCCGTAGACGAGAAATCGAAGGTTGAGCCAAATAATACGCACCTAGATGGAAAAGACCAGAAACTTAAGAAAGGAACGTATCGGGGTAGTGACCAGCAATAAGATGGATAAGTCCATCGTGGTCAGTGTCGAACGTAAAGTAAAGCACCCGATCTATGGTAAGTTCGTAAAGACTACCAAGAAATTCCACGCCCACGACGAAGAAAACAGCTGTAATCCTGGCGACACTGTCCGGATCATGGAGACTCGTCCTCTGAGCAAGACCAAGAAATGGAGACTAGTAGAAATCATTGAAAGGGCTAAGTAATCATGTTACAGCAGGAGTCTAGACTTAAGGTAGCCGACAATACCGGAGCAAAAGAGGTGCTTTGCATCCGTGTGCTGGGAGGAACGAAGCGTCGTTATGCCTCGGTCGGCGATAAGATCGTTGTATCGGTCAAGGAAGCCACCCCCAACGGTAACGTGAAGAAAGGTCAGGTATCTACAGCCGTAGTGGTTCGTACGACCAAGGAAGTGCGTCGTCCCGACGGATCCTATATCCGCTTTGATGACAACGCATGTGTCCTGCTCAACGCTGCCGGTGAGATGCGCGGAACCCGTGTCTTCGGACCCGTAAGCCGTGAGCTTCGCGACCGTCAGTATATGAAGATCGTATCATTGGCCCCTGAGGTGTTGTAAACCGCTGAAACCAAGAAGAAATGGCGACGAAGTTCCACATTAAGAAAGGCGACACAGTTAAGGTCATCGCTGGTGAATCCAAAGGAATGACCGGTCGTGTCATCCGGATCGTAGCAGAGAAGAACCGTGCTGTGGTCGAAGGAGTCAATATCGTGCACAAGCATCAGAAGCCTAGTGCAACGAGTCCCCAGGGAGGGATCATCGAATTGGAGGCTCCCGTCCATATCTCCAACCTCCAGCTGGTTGACCCCAAATCCGGGGATGCCACTCGAGTTGGACGTCAGACGGACGACAATGGTAAAAGTGTTAGAGTAGCTAAAAAATCAGGGGAGGTAATCAAGTAATGGCTTACGAATCCAGACTTAAGAACAAGTATCAGGACGAGATCGTTCCTGCCCTGCGCGAAGAGTTCGGGTACAAGAATGTAATGGAGGTACCCCGGTTGGTCAAGATCAGCCTTAGCCAGGGAGTCGGTGAAGCAGTCGCCGATAAGAAGCTCATTGATTATGCCGTTCAGGAGATGACCATGATCGCCGGACAGAAGGCAGTTTCCACCAAGTCGAAGAAGGATATCTCCAACTTCAAGCTTCGTAAGGGAATGCCCATCGGTGCACGTGTTACTCTTCGTGGACAGAACATGTATGAGTTCCTTGAGCGCCTGATCTATACTTCCCTTCCACGTATCCGTGATTTCAACGGGATCAAGAGTAAGGGATTCGACGGCCGCGGGAACTATACCCTGGGTGTCACTGAACAGATCATCTTCCCAGAGATCGATATCGATAAGGTGAACCGTATCACTGGTATGGACATCACCTTTGTAACCACCGCAAATACAGATAAGGAAGCCCACGCCCTCCTCAGAGGATTTGGACTACCCTTCAAAAAATAAGTAGACAAGAGTATGGCTAAGGAATCAATGAAGGCCCGCGAGGTCAAGCGCCAGAAACTGGTAGATAAGTACGCTGAGAAGCGTGCCGCTTTGAAAGCCGCCGGCGATTATGAGGCACTGCAGAAGCTTCCCAAGAACGCTTCTCCCGTCCGCCTGCACAACCGTTGCAAGATCACCGGACGTCCCCGCGGTTACATGCGTCAATTCGGGATCTCTCGTGTTACTTTCCGTGAGATGGCCAATTTCGGTTTGATTCCCGGAGTGAAGAAAGCTAGTTGGTAATTCAAACAAAGCACTGAGATGTATTCAGATCCCATCGCTGATTTCCTTACCCGCGTTCGCAACGCGGCAAAAGCCGGACACAAGATCGTCGAGATCCCTGGCAGCAAGATGAAGGAAGAGATCACCCGGATCCTCAAGGAGCAAGGGTATATCCTGAACTATAAGGTTGAGAACAACGGTCCTCAGAGTACTCTGAAGATCGCCCTCAAATACCAGGGAGAATCAAAGATCGCTGCTTTCCGCACTTTGGAGCGTGCTTCACGCCCCGGACTTCGGAAGTACTCAGGGTCTTCAGATATCCCCCGTGTGAAGAACGGATTGGGTGTAGCCATCCTTTCTACCTCTCATGGAGTAATGACCGATAAGGAAGCTCGCGCTCAGAACGTGGGTGGAGAGGTCCTTTGTTACGTATTTTAATAGAAGAGCATCATGTCAAGGATTGGAAAAGCCCCCATTACTATTCCCAACGGTGTTGAGGTTACCCTCAATGGTAATGTGGTGACTGTTAAAGGCAAGATGGGCGAATTGACCCAGGAGATCGATCCCGCGATCACGGTCAAGATCGAGGAAGGCGTGATCAACTTCGAGCGCCCCTCAGATCAAAAGAAGCACCGTGAGCTTCACGGTCTCTACCGCGCACTCGTGAACAATATGATCCAGGGTGTCTCTGAGGGATTCAAGAAGAGCCTTGAATTGGTCGGTGTGGGTTACCGTGCCACCAACCAGGGACAGATCCTCGACCTTTCTGTAGGTTACTCTCATAACATTATGATGGAGGTACCTGAAGAGGTCAAGGTGACCACCGCAATGGAAAAAGGTAAGAACCCAACGATCAGCCTCGAGTCTCACGACAAGCATCTTCTCGGTGCCGTGGCCGCAAAGATCCGTTCTTTCCGCAAGCCCGAGCCTTACAAGGGTAAAGGTATCCGCTTTGTGGGTGAACATATTCGCAGAAAAGCTGGTAAATCCGCTGGTAAATAATAGGTAAGATGGCATTGACGAAATCAGATAGAAGACTTAGGATCCGTCGTCGGATCAGAAAGGTGGTCTCAGGGACTGCCCAAATGCCCCGACTTTCGGTATTCCGTAGCAATAACGAGATCTATGCTCAGCTCATCGACGATGTGAGTGGTACCACTTTGGTGGCTTCCTCTTCTCGCGAGAAGGACATCGCTGGAGCCTCTGGAAACAAATCCGAGAAGGCTTTCATGGTGGGTAAGAGTCTTGCTGCAAAGGCAGTGGAGAAAGGGATCGAGAACTGTGCCTTCGATCGCGGTGGATACCTCTACCACGGACGTGTGAAGCAATTGGCAGAAGGTGCCAGAGAAGGCGGACTTAAATTTTAACCATCATGTTGAAGGGAATTAAAAACGTTCAGAAAGTAAAACCCGGAGGTCTTGATCTCGTCGATCGCCTTGTTGCGGTAAACCGGGTGACCAAGGTAACCAAAGGGGGTAGAACGTTCGGTTTTTCTGCCATCGTAGTGGTTGGAGACGAGAAGGGTGTTGCCGGCTATGGACTTGGTAAATCCAAGGAAGTAAGCGAGGCCATCACCAAGGCCATCGAGAATGCCAAGAAAAACCTTTATCGCATTCCTATCGTGAATGATACACTTCCTCACGATGAGACTGGGAAATTTGGTGGAGCTCGCGTATTTTTGCGCCCCGCTTCTCACGGTACCGGAGTAATCGCTGGTGGTGCCATGCGTGCGGTACTTGAAAGTGTAGGGGTTCACGATGTATTGGCAAAGTCAAAAGGTTCCTCCAACCCACACAACGTGGTGAAGGCAACCTTCCAGGCTCTGCTGAAACTTCGCGATGCCCGTGCCATTTCACAGGTTCGCGGTATCAAAATGGAAAAAGTATTCAACGGCTGATCGCCAAGCGAAAAACTGAATCGAGATGTCTAAGATCAGAATCAAGCAGGTACGCAGCGTAATCAAGCGTCCCGCCCGGCAAAAGAAGACCATGGAAGCATTGGGACTTCGCAAGATGAACGCCGTTGTAGAAGTGGAGGCCACTCCCCAGATCATGGGAATGGTGAACAAGGTTAATCACCTCATTGAGGTAGAAGAAGTAAAGTAAGCTCTTAAAGGAATTTGACAATGGATCTCAGTAATCTGAAACCCGCCTCCGGTTCGGTTCACAACACCAAGCGTGTCGGTCGTGGTATTGGTAGTGGCAAAGGCCGCACCTCTACTCGGGGCCACAAAGGAGCCAAGTCTCGTTCCGGATACAGCACCAAGATCGGTTTTGAAGGTGGTCAAATGCCCCTCCAGCGCCGGGTGCCCAAGTTCGGTTTCAAGAACATCAACCGCGTTGAATACAAGGCGATCAACCTCAGTCTTATCCAACAATTGGTCGATGACAAGCGTTTTGGCGACACCATCACTGTTGAGGATATGATCAACAACGGACTGATCGGTAAGAATGAAAAGGTCAAGGTTCTCGGTAATGGCGAATTGAAAGCCAAAGTGAGCATCACGGCCCATAAATTCAGCAAGACCGCCCAGGAAGCCATCGAAAAACTCGGTGGATCCGTTACTACCCTGTAAGACCAGCAACTGAATGAGAAGACTCATAGAAACCCTTCAGAATATTTGGCGGATCCAAGAGCTCAAGGAGAAGATTCTTCTGACTCTTGGATTACTGCTCATATACCGTCTGGGCTCGAATGTTCTCTTGCCCGGGATCAATCCTGACAGCCTCGAAGGTCTGCAAAATCAGACTCAGGATGGACTATTGGGTATTCTGGATGCCTTTACCGGTGGAGCATTTTCAAATGCTTCCGTTTTGGCCCTCGGGATCATGCCGTATATCTCGGCTTCGATCGTTATCCAGCTTCTTGGAATGGCGATCCCCGGTATCCAGAAAATGCAGAAAGAAGGGGAAAGTGGTCGTAAGAAGCTCAATCAGATTACCCGATATCTCACTATCCTTATTGCAGGTGCTCAGGCGCCCGGATATATCGCCAACCTCATGATGCAAAATGTCCAGTTGACGGTCAACCCCGGGATATTCTGGTTCACTGCCTGGATTGTGCTTGTGAGCGGAACCATCTTTGCTATGTGGCTTGGAGAAAAGATCACTGACAAAGGGATCGGAAATGGAATCTCCCTTTTGATCATGGTTGGGATCATTGCCCGACTGCCTCAGTCATTCCTTCAAGAATTACTCGGTACCACCTCTAACGGAGGCGGCCTTGTGATCTTCCTGATCGAGATCGCGGCTCTTTATCTGGTGATCCTGTTTGCCATCGCCTTGGTACAGGCAGTCAGAAAGGTGCCTGTTCAGTATGCTAGACGCGCCGCTGGTGGTCGAATGGCCGGTCAACCCATGGCCCGTCAGTATATTCCTCTCAAGGTGAATGCCGCCGGGGTAATGCCAATCATCTTTGCTCAGGCAATCATGTTCATCCCCGTGACCCTCCTTCAGTACAGTGGTGCTGAAAGTGAATCTCTGGGTTGGGTGGTTACTTTCTTCGGAAATATCCAGGGATTCTGGTATAATTTCATCTTTGGTGTATTGATCATCCTGTTCACCTACTTCTATACCGCAATTCAGGTGAACACGAATAATATTGCAGACGATCTCAAGAGGAATGGTGGTTTCATTCCCGGAATCAAACCCGGAAAGACCACTGCTGAATACCTCGATACGATCCTCTCACGCATCACTCTTCCCGGATCCATCCTACTGGCACTTGTTGCCGTTCTGCCTGCGGTTGCCATGCAGACCGGAATGAATACCCAGTGGGCGTATTTCTACGGTGGTACTTCACTGCTTATCATCGTGGGTGTGGTCCTGGACACTCTCCAACAGATCGAGAGTTACCTTCTCAGCCGTCATTATGATGGATTGATGAAGACTGGTAGACTTCGTGGACGTTCCACCGCAAATGCAGCTATCTAATATGGCGAAGCAATCAGCGATCGAACAAGACGGTGTCATCACCGAAGCACTTTCCAACGCAATGTTCCGGGTCGAATTGGAGAATGGCCACGTTGTGACCGCTCACATTTCCGGAAAGATGCGTATGAACTATATCAAGCTCCTACCAGGAGATAAGGTCAAACTGGAGTTGTCTCCATATGACCTGAGCAAAGCAAGAATCACTTATCGTTATTAAACGGTTTACTATGAAAGTTAGGGCCTCTATCAAGAAGCGCAGCGCAGACTGTAAGATCGTTCGCAGGAAGGGACGGTTGTACGTGATCAACAAGAAGAACCCCAAGTTCAAACAAAGACAAGGGTAATTTTAATTAGGCAAAGACTATGGCGAGAATTGCTGGCAATGACCTGCCCAAGAACAAACGCGGAGAGATCGGTTTGACCTATATCTTCGGTATCGGCCGCTCACGTGCCCGTGAGATCCTCACTGAAGCTGGGGTTGACTTCGATACCAAGGTTCAGGATTGGACTGACGAACAACTCACTGCTATTCGTAGCATCATCAGTAACAACTACAAAGTTGAAGGTGAGCTTCGTTCAGAGACCCAACTGAATATCAAGCGTCTGATGGACATCGGTAGCTACCGTGGTATCCGTCACCGCCTTGGACTTCCCCTTCGCGGCCAGAGGACCAAGAACAATTCACGTACCAGAAAAGGTAAGCGTAAGACTGTAGCCAACAAGAAGAAGGCCACTAAATAATCTGTGAAAAATGGCTAAGCAAAATCCGAAGACCAATAAGAAGCGGAATGTGAAGGTCGATCCGATCGGCGAAGCGCATATCGGTGCCACCTTCAACAATATCATCATCTCTCTGACCAATACCAATGGTCAGGTGATCAGCTGGTCGTCAGCAGGTAAGATGGGATTCCGTGGTTCCAAGAAGAACACTCCCTATGCTGCCCAGATGGCTGCTGAAGATTGTGGTAAGGTAGCCCTCGAGGCAGGCCTCCGCAAGGTGAAGGTATACGTAAAAGGTCCTGGAAACGGTCGTGAGAACGCCATCCGTACCCTCCACAACCTCGGAATCGAAGTGTCAGAGATCGTTGATGTCACTCCGATCCCTCACAACGGTTGCCGTCCTCCCAAGAAGAGAAGAGTTTAATCGACACAAGAACAAGAAAGCTTTAAGCAATGGCTAGATATACAGGTCCAGTAACCAAGATCGCCAGGCGTTTCGGAGAACCGATCTTCGGTCCCGATAAGAACTTTGAGCGTAAGAACTATCCTCCCGGACAGCACGGACAGAACCGTCGTCGTGGAAAGAAGTCTGAATACGCCATTCAGTTGGCCGAGAAGCAAAAGGCCAAGTATACCTACGGAATCCTGGAGCGCCAGTTTGCCAACATGTTTGACAAGGCCAACTCTGCCAAGGGTATCACCGGTGAGGTTCTTCTTCAGCTTTGCGAATCAAGGTTGGACAATGTGGTCTATCGACTCGGAGTTGCACCTACTCGCCGTGCTGCCCGTCAGTTGGTCGGACACCGTCACATCACCGTCAACGGTAATGTAGTGAACATCCCCTCATATCACGTGAAGCCCGGTGACAAGATCGCCGTACGTGAAAAGTCAAAGTCCCTGGAAGTCATCACCGACAGCCTCGGAAGCCGCAAGAACCAATACGAATGGTTGGAGTGGAACGACGCCCAAATGACGGGTACTTTCATTTCAGTTCCCAAGCGTGAGATGATCCCTGAGAACATCAAGGAACAGCTCATCGTGGAATTGTATTCTAAATAATCCTCTCTAATTCACAATAGCGTTATGGCCATCATCAACTTCCAGAAGCCTGACAAGGTGATCATGAATTCTTCGACCGAACGCGAAGGTCAATTTGAATTCCGCCCCCTTGAGCCAGGTTACGGCTTGACCATCGGTAACGCGTTGAGAAGAGTGCTGCTTTCATCACTGGAAGGTTTCGCCTTCACCAGTGTGAAGATCAATGGTGTTGAGCACGAATTCTCCACAATCAAAGGCGTCGTCGAAGACGTCACCGAGATCGTTCTCAACCTGAAGCAAGTTCGCTTTAAACGCCAGATCGAAGAGCAGGAGACAGAGGTAGTGAAAGCTTCCTTCTCCAATATGGATCAGATCACTGCCGGTGATCTCGGAAAGTATATCTCTGCTTTCCAGATCCTCAATCCTGAGCAGGTCATCTGCAACCTCGATCCATCCGTTAAACTCGAGATGGAAATGACCATCGAGAAGGGACGTGGTTACGTACCTGCGGAGGAGAACAAAAAGGCAGATGCTCCCATCGGAACCATCTACCTCGACTCGATCTATACGCCGATCAAGAACGTCAACTACAGCATCGAGAACTATCGTGTTGAGCAGAAGACCGACTTCGAAAAACTGATCATTGAGATCACTACCGACGGTTCTATCCACCCCAAGGATGCTCTCACCGAAGCAGCGAAGATCCTTATTCATCACTTCATGTTGTTCTCTGACGAGCGCATCACACTCGAAGATGCTGAGCGTACCGAGACTGACAGCTATGATGAAGAGATCCTTCATATGCGTCAACTCCTCAAGTCGAAGTTGACCGACCTCGACCTTTCAGTTCGCGCTTTGAACTGCCTGAAGGCCGCCGAAGTGGAAACGCTGGGAGATCTGGTCATGTATACCAAAGCCGACCTGATGAAATTCCGCAACTTCGGTAAGAAGTCACTCACCGAGCTCGAAGAACTGATCAAGTCAAAAGGTCTTGAGTTCGGAATGGACGTTGCTAAGTATAAATTGGATAAGGAGTAATAATGAGACACGGAAAGAAGATCAATCACCTGAGCCGTAAGGCTGGGCACCGCCGTGCCATGTTGAGCAACATGGCCAGCTCATTGATCGAACACAAACGCATCAATACCACCTTGGCAAAGGCCAAGGCGCTCAAGCAATATATCGAGCCCCTCATCACCAAGTCCAAGAATGATACCACGCACAGCCGTCGTGTGGTGTTCAGTTACCTTGGAAATAAGAATGCCGTGGCTGAGCTCTTCCGCGAAGTTGCAGTGAAGGTCGGAGATCGTCCTGGTGGATATACTCGTATCATCAAGACCGGTAATCGTCTTGGGGATAATGCAGAGATGGCAATGATCGAACTTGTTGACTTCAATGAACTGTACACCAGTGAGAAGACTGCCAAGAAGAAGACTACTCGCCGTGCCGGTAAGAAAGCTGCTGCAACTGAAGCCCCTAAGAAGGCCGAGAAACCTGCAGACGTAAAGGAAGAGACTCCTGAAGAACCCAAGGCTGAAGCTACTGAGGCCAAGGCTGAGGAGTCGAATGATAATCAAGCAGAAACGAAAGACGACAAAAAATCCGAGTAATTGGAATTTATCAGTCTCATAGAAAAAGGATAAGCCGTTTCGGTCTTATCCTTTTTTTTTAACCTAAAACGAAAACATGGCTTACGAAACAAAGAAACCCGCTGTACTTCTCCTTCAGGATGGAACTGTTTTTCATGGTAAGTCCACAGGGTTGGATGGAACGGCTTGGGGAGAGATATGTTTCAACACGGGGATGACCGGTTATCAGGAGATTTTCACCGATCCCAGTTACTTCGGTCAGATGATGGTGACCACTACTGCCCACATCGGAAATTATGGAGTTAGTGATGAGGACATCGAATCCGAATCCATCAAGATCGCTGGTCTGATCTGCAAGAATTTCAGTCACACCTACAGTCGTCCTGCTGCCTCAAAGGGCTTGTATGATTACTTCAAAGAGAACAACAAGGTAGCGATCAGTGATGTGGATACCCGAGCTCTGGTTCGTCACATCCGTGATAAAGGAGCAATGAATGCCATCATCTCAACCGAGATCACCGAAATCGATGCTCTTAAGAAGGAGTTGGACAAAGCTCCCGATATGGAAGGGTTGGAACTGGCATCCAAAGTGAGTTGCTCGGAACCCTATTTGATCGGCGACGAAAATGCACCGATCCGGGTGGCTGCTCTCGATCTGGGGATCAAAAAGAATATCCTTCGCTGTCTGGTGGAGCGAGGAGTACAGATCAAAGTATTCCCTTGGAACACACCCTTTTCGAAGATGGCCGAATGGAATCCTCATGGATACTTTCTCAGCAATGGCCCCGGAGACCCTGCTGCCATGCCAGAAGTGGTGAATGTGGTTAAAGATGTGATCGACAGTGGGTTGCCTACATTTGGGATCTGTATGGGTCACCAGGTGATCGCGCTGGCTAGTGGACTCTCCACCTTTAAGATGCATACTGGTCATCGTGGAATCAATCATCCTGTAAAGAATCTACTGACAGGAAAGGGTGAGATCACGTCGCAAAACCACGGTTTTGTGGTCAAGAAAGAGGATATCGATAATCATTCAAATGTCGAATTGACCCATATCCATCTGAACGACAATACGGTTGCAGGCATCCGCCGCACCGACCGGAATGTTTTTTCTGTTCAATATCACCCAGAAGCTTCCCCAGGCCCTCACGATAGCCGATATTTGTTTGACCAATTTGTAACGAATATTCAAAAACATCACTCCTAAACCTACAAGGGATGGCTTATATCACTCAGATCCACGCCAGACAGATCCTCGATTCAAGAGGAAATCCAACCGTTGAAGCCGATGTTTACACCGATATTGGTGT
>JAJLJK010000163.1:0-6918 GCA_033844885.1 Bacteroidota bacterium
TGCGAAATGCCAAACAATTGACAGATCGAATTATTCATGATCGTTGATTGAAAGATTTCCGGCCTGAAAATAGGATAATTCATGCCCTTGAGAAAACCTTCAAATAGAAGTCTGTCCTTACAGAATTACTTTGAAGACCCTCAGATCACTTCCCATTCGAATGCGGAGTGCATAGACTCCAGCTGCGAGAGAATTTGGAGTCTCCCATCGAGTAGGCTTATTCGACAGGTCCACCCGCATTGAGGATAGTAGTTTTCCATTCAGGTCGATCATTTCAAGGTCCGCCTCTCCCTGGACATTTTCCGGGAATTGAATGATAATGGCTCTTGAGAAAGGATCCGTACCCACCAACCACTCGTTCTGGACTTGCTCTTCCGGTGCAGAAAGAACGACATTTGCAAATGAAAAATCTGGAATTCCATATCCCAACAGGCTATCCGGTTGATTGGATTGAGAGGCCGATCCTTGAATAGCAAGGATCACTTCCTGTGGGTCCTTTCCGGGATGAGCCTGCATAAGGCAAGTGGCCAATCCCGCGACAAGCGGCGAACTGAAAGATGTTCCATTGCTGGTCCCTACATTTCCACCGAAAGAAACCAGTGAAACGGAAACCCCTGGACCCACAACATTGGGTTTGACCCTGCGGTCGAAAGTAGGTCCAACACTGCTGAATCCGGCACGATCCCCTTGAAAATCGACAGCTCCAACGGTGAGAATACTATCGGCATCCCCCGGGGCGGTAATATATTTCCAGGGATCATTTCCTTCATTACCCGCACTGCTTACCACCAGGATACCCTTCCTTGCTGCCATGACCGCTCCAAGTGTTACGATGGCGGTCCGACCATTCATGTCCTGATAGGAATAATTGTCGGAAGGGTTGTCAAAGAGATTGTATCCTAATGAGGAGTTGATCACATCCACTCCTATGCTATCCGCCCACTCGGCGGCCCTGATCCAGGCAAGTTCCTCAATAGGTGTCTCGCTGGATGTATTCTCGGTTCTGGCCAGGTAATAATCCGCATCTGGGGCTGTGCCCACGAGAACCGCATCCAAATTGGCGGCCATGATGGAGAGTACCCCAGTCCCATGAAAAGAACCATGAAAGACATTGGCGTCGTTGTCAATGAAATCTCGGGTGGAGATGATCCTTCCATCCATGCGGAGATCATCAAAGGCCGTATAGGAATCGACCCCGGTAAAACCGCCATCGAATACAGCGATCTTCATTCCGGTCCCAGTGTATCCCAGTCCGTGTAAGAGATCCCCGTTCATCATCTTGATCTGCATCTGCCCATTCCCATAATTGAATTGTGTCTGGGCAGCCATAGAGACCTTGGAGAATTCAGCCCTTTCGAAGGAACCCCTTTGATAGGCGGTGGACATTCCTCCCTTCATCATGGGAGTGATCGTACGAACGAATTCGAGCTCAAGAATGTGTCGTGACTGTTCAGGGCTCATTTCTACCGCAATTGCATTGAACCATCGGGAAGCCCCTAGGATCCGAACTCCATTCTGTTTGATCTCGGAGACATACTCTGCCTTAACAGCTAGGTCGGTCTCATCCAGAGCGATATCCAGCTTCTGCCTTCTTTCCAATGCCTTTTCAGAAAGGGCAGGAACCCATGACTCATTGGAGGTTACTCCCTTGTCCCTCAGGAAGATCCAATAATAGGATTGAGCCCATAGGGACTGACCTACAAAAAGCAGAATAACCAGAAACTTATTGCGATGCATTCTATTCAAAGATAACTCCAGAGCCCACCAATTCATTGTCTGAATACCAGGCAGCGAACTGTCCGGGTGTGATAGACTTCTGCGGATCGTTGAACAAGATAAACAAACCTTCTTTGATTTTGATCAAAGTGGCCTCCTGGAGGGGCTGGCGATATCGGATACGAACCTTATAACGAATCTCCTCTCCCTCAGAAAGAGAAAGGTCCTCACGCACCCAATGGATATCCTTGTTCTCAATGAAGAGAGCCTTTCTAAAAAGTCCGGGATGTTCCTCTCCTTGCCCTACGTAAACGGTATTGTTGGTGACATCCGTTCCGATCACAAAAAGAGGTTCAGGGCTTCCACCGACGCGGAGTCCTTTCCGCTGACCGATGGTAAAATAATGAGCGCCCGTGTGTTCGCCCACCAACTTGCCCATTTCCGGTTGAAGAGAAAAGGGAGTAGCCAAATCGCGAAGGGTGGGAATATGATCACCTGCAGGTTGAAGTTCAAGGGATTCAGCCGGGATCTCAATGATCTGACCCCGTTTGGGCTTTAGCTGCTGCTGAAGGAAATCGGGAAGTTTCACCTTTCCGATAAAACATAGCCCCTGACTATCCTTTTTTCCAGCCGTTGCCAGTCCAGCTTCCGCCGCAATCTTTCGAACCTCAGGTTTCTGTAGGTGTCCGATCGGAAAAAGTGCTTTTGACAGTTGAAATTGGTTCAACTGACAGAGAAAATAACTTTGATCCTTGTTGGGATCTGCCCCAGCTAGTAAACGATAGGTGGTCTGGCCGTTGATGTCTACCTCTTCTCTTTGGCAGTAATGCCCCGTGGCAACGAAATCCGCTCCTAGCTTGAGAGCGGCATCCAAAAAGATATCGAACTTGATCTCACGGTTGCAAAGGACATCCGGGTTCGGGGTTCGTCCGGCTTGGTATTCGGCGAACATATAGTCCACGATACGCTCCTTATATTGATCAGAAAGATCGAGTACCTGAAATGGGATCCCCAGTTTTTCTGCCACCATCATGGCATCATTGCTATCCTCCACCCATGGACATTCATTGTGAAGGGTCACAGTCTCATCATGCCAGTTTCGCATGAAAAGTCCGATCACTTCATGTCCCTGCTCTTGTAGGAGGTATGCCGCAACACTTGAATCTACTCCGCCGGACAATCCGACGACTACTCGGGCCATGTGCCTTCCTTCTTTTCCATTTCCTCGTCCTCGGGGATCGTGGTCTCTTCACCATCGGTTCCCCGCTTTCCTTCCTCAAAACCCATGTGGTACATCTTCTTTTCCTCCAGCTTTCCATCTGAAAAGAAGAACCACGGACCGTGCCTTAGGCCCCTATTGAATTTGCCCTTGGCACTCACCTGACCATTCAGGTCATAGTAGATCACTTCGCCATGAAGTTTCCCATCAACATACTGTCCCTTGGCCTTTTTGACCCCTGATTCGTAATTCTCAAGGAAAGGACCATCCAGCACATCATTCTTATAGGTCACCATCTTGGCTATCTTTCCGTCGGTGAAGTACACGATATCCTTACCGTTTTTCTTCCCTTTTTCAAATTCCGTCTCACTCAATAGGACACCATCCAGGTCATAGAACCTCCAGGTACTGTCGCGAACGGTTTTGATATACTTTCCCTCAGCGACCATGACCTCTTCCTCCGTGAACTGTTTACTATAGCAAACGCCGGTCTTTCCGCGAAAATCATTGATCGCCCGGATCTTGCCATTCGGATAATAAAAGGTGAAAACACCCACTTCTACTCCGTGGTCAAAACGACCCTCGAACCGAAGTTGTTTCTTATCGCCGTAATATTTCTTCCAAACACCATGTTTCCTTCCCTGTGAGTCGGTCTGATTGATCGCGGGTTGTGCACTCATTCCCAACCAACAGAATAGGGACAGGAGAAATAATAATAAAGGGGTTCTTTTCATGGCGGCAAAGTTAGACAACCCAATCGAAACGAATATCGTGCCAGAAAGGTATTGAAAAGTCATTCCCGTTGGGCATTTTTCGATATTTGAGGCAATGAAAAGAACGGCCGTCATTCTTGCGGGTGGAAAGGGAACCCGATTAGCTTCCGTTACCGGTGATATTCCAAAGCCCATGGTTCCACTAATGGGCAAGCCGGTACTCGAATATCAGATCGAACTCCTTGCTCGGTATGGTTTTTCGGAAGTGTGGATCCTGGTCAATCACCTCAAGGAGCATATCATTTCTCATTTTGGAGATGGAAGTCCATGGGGATTGACCATCCATTACTACGAAGAGACCCAGCCATTAGGCACCACAGGAGGTATCAAAGCGATCGAGGATAAATTGGATCAGTCCTTTCTGGTTCTTTATGGGGATGTCATTTTGGATATGGACTTGGACCGCTTATGGGACTTCCATGAAAGCAAGAATGCAGAGGCCACATTGGTGATCCATCCCAATGATCATCCTTATGACAGCGATCTGCTGGAGATCGATGAGAAAGATCGGGTGATCGCTTTTCACCCCAAGCCGCATCCAGATGAATTCCGGTATCACAACCAGGTCAATGCGGCGGTCTATATCCTGAAGCCCACTTTCCTTCGCTTCCTTGAGGAGGGGATTAAGGCTGATTTTGGACGGGATATATTTCCCAATGCGCATTCACAGGCAAGGATGTTCGGATATTCAACACCCGAGTACATCAAGGATATGGGAACTCCGGACCGGATGAGGAAGGTCGAGGGGGATATCGCCTCTGGAAAAGTATCCAGGCGGAGCCTACGACATCCGCAAAAGGCGATCTTTCTGGATCGGGATGGGGTGATCAATCCGGACCTTCACCTGATCCACCGACCTGAGGACATGCATCTATTCCCATTCACTGCCAAAGCCATCCAGAGGATCAATCGATCGGATTATCTGTCCATTGTGGTGACCAACCAGAGTATCATCGCCCGAAATCTGACCGATCTGAAAGGGCTATCGGAGATCCATAAGAAAATGGAGACCGATCTGGGAACAGAGAGAGCCTTCCTGGATGCCATCTATTTTTGCCCCCATCACCCTGATTCAGGATATCCAGGTGAGAATCCCAAGTACAAGGTTGATTGTGATTGCAGGAAACCCAAACCCGGGATGCTTCTTCAAGCTGCAGAACGATTCAACATTGACCTTTCGAGGAGTTTTATGATCGGTGATTCGGAAAGGGATATCGTTGCTGGCAGATCGGCCGGCTGTACCACCATTGGGGTCAAGACCGGAAAGGGACTTCGACCCGCGAAACAGTTCCCGGATTTCTTCTTTCAAAACCTAGAAGAAGCCGTCGATTTTATTCTTGATAAACCATTTTCGGATCTATGGGAAGATCTGGAAAAGAAAAGAAAGCAAAAGGCCGAGGCTCCTTTCGTTGTCTCAATAGCTGGTAATGCGCGAAGTGGTAAGACCTCCATGGCGAGATATCTCCAAAGAGAATGGGAATTAAAGGGAACACCTGTATTTCGGATCGATCTGGACGACTGGATCCTTCCCAAGGAACAGCGAGCCATCGAAGTGGATGTTTTCACGAATTTCAGATTGAAGAGTCTGGAGGAGGATATTCCACGGATCCTTCGCGGTGAGAAGGTCACCGCACCGGGGTACCGGAGACATCCTGAATGGGAGGTCCCAGCAGTGGATTATATCTATGACCATCAGCCAGTTGTCATCATTGATGGAGTTGTGGGACTCTCTTCCCCTGCCCTTCGGGCCCTAGCTGACATTAAGATCTTCAAGTCCATTGACAAAGAACAACTCCACGAGCGTTTCACTCGTTTCTATGAGTGGAAGGGATTTGAGAAGGAGGAGATCGAATCTCTGTTTTCGACCAGAGATCATCAGGAATACAGTATTATTGCGGAACACGAGGCTTATGCCGATATCGTACTATGATCATTTCCAAGACCCCATTCAGAATCAGTTTTGTCGGCGGTGGCTCCGACCTTGAGGCTTTTTATGCCCGTCATACAGGCGCGGTCCTAAGCACCTCCATCGACAAATACATGTATATCTCATCCCACAAGTTCTTTGAACCGGACAAGATCCGAACCAAATATTCGCGCACCGAAACCGTGGACCGTGTGGCGGATCTGCAGCACCCTATCCTTAGAGTGGCTCTGGAAAAATTCGGGATCCAAGGCGGGATCGAGATTAGTTCCATCGCAGATGTCCCTAGCGGAACGGGAATGGGTAGTTCATCGAGTTTTACCGTAGGGGTTTTACACAATCTTTACGCGGTACAGAACCATTTTGTCTCCAAGGAGCAACTTGCAGCTGAGGCTTGTGAGATCGAGATCGATATCCTAAAAGAACCCATCGGAAAACAGGATCAATATGCGGCTGCTTACGGTGGGTTGAATGTGATCGAATTCTTGCCCAACGGACGGGTAGCGGTGAATCCGGTCTTTCTGGGAAAGGATGCCCTTTCTGCCCTTGATAGGAATCTAATCATGTTTTACGTTGGGAATCAGCGGAAAGCTTCGGATATCCTCAGCCAGCAAAGGAAGAACACCTCTGCCGAGGATAAATTCAATGCCCTGAAGCAAATGGTATCCCTTGTCTATGAGCTTCGGGATGAACTCCTGAAAGGCAATCTAGATGCTATGGGAAAGATGCTTCATGAGAACTGGCTCATAAAACAGGGACTGGCTTCCGGGATCAGCAACCCTGAGATCAATGCTATCTACGAAACGGGTCTCAAGAACGGCGCCATTGGCGGAAAGCTTTTGGGTGCTGGAGGAGGCGGATTCATGCTTTTTTATTGTCCTGTTGAAAAACAAGATGGTCTGAAAAAAGCACTCTCTAATGTCAGGCCCTTTGACTTCACCTTTGAACAAGACGGATCCAAGATCATTCACTTCAGCCATGGATAAAACTTCAGAATATATCGACCTGGTCAAGGACACACTTGATCAATTGGATCCCAAGGCGATCGAAAGCCTTGCCGAAGCTTTTTACGAGACGTACCAGAGGGGAGGTACAATCTACACCATGGGAAATGGTGGATCGGGTGCTTCCGCATCCCATGCCGCAGGAGATTTTCTGAAGGGCGCGAGTTACGGACTCGAGAAGCGATTCAAGATGATCTGCCTGAATGACAATCTTCCATCCATGATGGCCATTGCCAATGACATTGGTTGGGAGGCCATCTTTGTGGAACCCCTCAGGAACTA
>JAJLJK010000164.1:0-2401 GCA_033844885.1 Bacteroidota bacterium
TGTAGGATCCGCTATCGAAATGCCCGAAACAAGTGGAAAGAGGACATTTTCAGAGTATCGTTGCTTCGATGATCTGATATCTCACTTCGCTCCACTTCAACCCATCGAATCTGTTATATTTGCCATCGATGGAGAACTACATCGTATCAGCGAGGAAATACCGACCACAAGCCTTTGAGGAAGTGGTCGGCCAGCAGCATATCACCCGCACCCTGGAGACGGCGATCAAAAGCAATCACCTGGCGCAAGCCTTGCTATTCTGTGGACCGCGAGGTGTTGGGAAGACCACTTGTGCCCGGATCCTTGCCCGTTTGATCAATGAGGAGACCACCGGTCCTGATCAGGATTACTCGCTTAACATCTTCGAATTGGATGCTGCCAGTAACAATTCAGTTGACGATATCCGACATCTGATCGATCAGGTGCGTTTTGCGCCTCAGGTGGGTCAATACAAGGTTTACATCATCGATGAGGTACACATGTTGAGTGCTTCGGCCTTCAATGCCTTTCTGAAAACCTTGGAGGAACCCCCTAAGCACGCCATCTTCATCCTTGCCACGACCGAAAAACACAAGATCATCCCGACCATCCTTTCGCGCTGTCAGATCTTCGATTTCAAGAGGATCACTGTGGATGATATTGCTCAGCATCTGGCCATGGTGGCCGAAAAGGAGGGGATAAAAGCGGAGTCTGAGGCCTTGCATATGATCGCTCAAAAAGCCGATGGAGCCCTTAGGGACTCACTTTCCATCTTTGACCGAATCGCATCCTTCTCAGGCAATGAGATCACTTATCAGGACGTGATCGAAAACCTGAATATCCTCGATTACGATTTCTATTTCAAGACCGTGGACAAGGTCCTCGAAGGAGATGTTCAGGGATTGTTGCTGCTATTCGACGAGATCCTATCACGGGGATTTGATGGGCATCTGTATATCAACGGTTTATCCAGCCATCTTCGCGACCTTTTGGTCTCCAAAGATCAAGCTACCTTGAGGCTTTTAGAAGTGACCGATTCTTTGAGGGAAAGGTACCGGAAGCAATCTGAGACCACCGATCTTCGATGGATCATTGATGCGCTAAAGATCCTCAATGATGCCGATGTTCGCTACAAGGGAAGCAATCATCCGCGTCTTATGGTCGAATTGACCCTGGTGCAAATGGTGGACCTCCTTGTCGAAGAGAAACCCCTTCCTGAAAAAAAAAAGTCTGAATCCAGCGTAAAGAAGGAAAATAAAGAGTCCAGCCCCGATCCTTCTCCTCAGGAGCCATCCACAAAAGAGATCGCCCAACCGGCCCCGGTCGAACCTCCGGCCACTCCAATTCAGAATACCCCTTCTCCATCTTCCGATACCACCATCCCTGAGGACAAAAAAGAACCCAAAGAGGGAAAACCGCCCAAAATTCAGGAAGTCCCCCAGGATGCTCAAAGGGTCGTTGGAAAGAGGATTTCTCTTTCACGGCTGAAAAAAGAGAAGGAGGAAGAAAAAAAGAAGGAGGACGTCATTGAATCCACTGCTCCACGTTCTGACCAGCCCAGGGATCCAGTTTCTCCTGAAAACCTCCTGAAAGCCTGGAAGGACTCGATCATGGGTTACAAGGATCGTCCGACCATTTACAATGTACTCTCTGTTCGGGAACCGTTGCTCGAGGGCGATCAAATGGTTCTGGTCATGGAAAATCAGACCCAGGAGGCATACTTCAATGAAGAAAGACAATCCATCCTTACAAGGATCCGAAAGGAACTGAATAACTACTACCTCGATTTTCAGATCCATATCGAACGACATAAGGACTTAAGTAAACCCTACACTCCTCAAGAGAAATTCGCTCACATGAGCGAAAGGAATCCCCTTCTGAAGAAACTGAAAGACGACCTGGAACTCGATCTGGAATAGAGGCACTTCTTCCCTTTTGATTTTGTAATTTTGTGCTTCCTTTTCAAAACCGCTCGTAACTTTCAGAAAACCAGATTGATGCAAAAAATCAAAGTAACCAAACCCGTTGTCGAGCTCGACGGGGATGAAATGACCCGGATCATTTGGCAATTCATCAAGGAAAAGCTCATCCTTCCTTACCTGGACATCGATATCAAATATTTCGACCTCGGAATTGAGCACCGCGATAAGACCAATGATCAGGTCACTGTGGATGCCGCAGAGGCGATCAAAAAATACAATGTCGGGATCAAATGTGCCACCATCACACCCGATGAGGCCCGTGTTGAAGAATTTGGACTCAAGCAAATGTGGCGAAGCCCGAACGGAACCATTCGAAACATCCTGGGTGGAACGGTATTTCGCGAGCCGATCATCATGAAGAATGTCCCTCGTCTTGTCACTACCTGGAACAAGCCGATCATCATTGGTCGTCATGCCTTTGGAGACCAGTACCGCGCTAC
>JAJLJK010000165.1:0-6710 GCA_033844885.1 Bacteroidota bacterium
GCCCACATCAACCTTCCTTTCTCTGTGGCATCTGTTCCTTGCCCTGAAACATAGGTGAGCACCATTTCAGGACGTATCTGGACCAGCTTTTGAGCCAAACCAAGGGTCATGTCATACGTGACCTTCGTGTATTCCTTCTCCGTCATTCCAGCTGCACTGACCCCCATGCACATGAAGCAGGCATCCAATCCTTCAAGGCCTTCGTGTAAAGGGTCGATATCCGAAAGATCGGGAAGAATGATCTCCTTCAATTTGGGATCCTGAATTCCGAGTCTGGATCGGCCTATACAAAGCACTTCAGAGATTCGTTCATCCTCAAGACATTCATAGAGAACCCCCTGACCTACCATTCCTGTTGCCCCTGTGATCAGAACCTTTAATCCCTGATTCATCGGACCTGACTCATTACGATACTATCAAACATGCGGTCGGTCAACCACTTGCGAAGAGTGATCATCAATTTCGCAAATTTTCCGGCTGCGTACCTGGTTTTTGGCCGTTTAGCAGCAACCGCCTTAGAGACCTCATTTGCAATGACAGAGGGCGGTGAACTACCCTTGGGGTCCTTATAAGCTTCTTGTGTAGCCTTGATGATCGATTCCGCCAGCCCCTTATAGGGTCCTTGCCCAGATCGCTCGGTGATGGGTTGTGTCATGACATCACCGAATTCGGTCAGGATGATTCCCGGTTCAATGATGACGACGTCGATCCCAAAGGGTTTCAGTTCGATCCGCAAACAGTCGGACCATCCTTCCAGGGCATGCTTCGTGGCATGATACCATGCTCCCAATGGAGTGTAGATCTTTCCCCCCATGGATGAGGTATTGATAATGGTCCCTGACCTTTGTTTTCGCATCTGAGGAAGGACCAATTGGGTCATTCTTGCCAGACCGAATATGTTTACTTCGAATTGTCGTCTGGCATCCTCGATCGTGGTGTCCTCAACCGCCCCATAGATCGCATAACCGGCATTGTTGAAGAGGACGTCGATCCGCTGATTCTCTGAAATGATCCGATCCACGGCGGCTTGCATTTGATCCTCCTTCAGGACATCCATTTCAAGGGCGGTTCCCCCCGCATCCTCAATGTCCTTCATTTTTTCTATCCGTCGGGCAGCACCATACACAATGTGCCCATCCTTAAGGAGTTTTAGGGCGGTGGCTTTACCGATCCCCGAGGAGGCTCCTGTTACCAATATCACTTTTTTCATGATCCTTTGAATTTATTAATACAAAGGAACAGACCCTATTCTCGGTGGATGTATACATTTTCCTGAATGATGAATATCCATTTCCGAAATAGGCCTCAACCCCTTAGATGAAGGATCAAAACTTCAGGATCTTTCGGACAGATGTCGCTTTCGCGGATGACAACCTAAGAATGTATGGACCCGGGCTTAATCCATTAGGGAGCGAAAGAATAATGGATCTCCCGGTTCGAATGGATAAGATGACCTTTCCGGTCAGATCGGACATCTCGATCTCGATCTCGCCGAGTTCATCCGGAATTTCGATACCGATCTCATCCTCAACGGGATTTGGGAATATCCGAATACTCTCAAGTTCTGACTCGTCTATCCCGACCCCCGAAATGACCACTTGATAGCAATCCGAAGTGTCATTGCAGGTGGATTTTGAAATGATGACAGCGTAATTCCCGGTTTGAGTAGGAATGAACATCTTTCCATTGGCTCCCGGAATGGGTTGTTTGGTATCGCAATTGATCCAATTGTATCCCACGCCAGTGGCTAATGCGGTCAGAGTATCCCCTTGTTGATTTACCCTGAGGTCCACAGAGTCAACGGTCAGTTGGATGATGATCAAGCTGTCACACCCTAGCGAATTCGCCAAGGTATCATAGACCGTCCCACTACTTCCATAAGTGGCATTTCCACTTGGAACGGTATAAGGACCACAAGAATTGACTGTAAGGTTGGAAGAGGTTCTGCCCTGAATGCCGGTTACGAAATTGGAAAAGGAACCTGAAAGGGCAAGATTGTTGAACACCCCATTGATGTTTCCCTTTGAATCCGTCAATGAATTGATGGTTGTATTATTTCCGCCAGCGGTTCCTTGGTTGAATTCATAACATAATTTCAAGTCAGGATCGGACAGGTTTACCCCGCATGAGTTATAAAGGGCCGTAACCTCTGTAGCGGAAAGGGTCCTTTTCCAAAGCGCTACATCATCCAGTTTTCCCCATAAGTAAAAGTTGTTGGCAGAAAAGGGAACATACCCTACGTTGAAGGGCAGAGTGGTGGCAGAGAAGGATCCAGAAGCGGGGATACTCGAAACCAGTGAGCCATTGTGGTATAGTCTAAGATTGGTACCGTCATAGGTGAGAACAAGGTGGTTCCAGGAATTTAGAGTAACCAGGTTGTTGGCTGAAATGGTATATGGAGTGCCTGAGCTGTTCCTAAAGCGGGCTTCAATATTGTTCGAATTTAGTTGTAGGATATAGAAATCCGCATTCACTTCATTTCGGATCCCGGCATATCCATCAAAATCCGGATATCCAGATGAATTCGACTTGGGGTAGACCCACATAGACATCGATATAGTTGTGGAATTGGCCACCAGGGCCGAGGCATTGGGAGCGTCAACATAATCATTGACACCATCGAAATCGAGGGCATTCTGGGCTGAGGTCAAAAAAGAGATCTGCAGACCCCATAGCATGATCGCAGACATCCAAAATCTAGAAGATGAACTCATGAAAGGTTGGTTTGGTGGTTGTTGGAATTCTCCTGATAAGTTCGGAAATATCCACCAAGTTCGCCTTCATCCTCAGGAAATTAAATCAAATCCCAAAAAGCAAGGAAGTTAACCGACCATAAAAGCTGACTCAGTTGTCGCGTTTAAAGAACCGAACGCTTTGTAATAATGGGGGGTCCGGAGCGAGAATGTAATAGATCTTATTTCCCACCATCGGAATCTTGCCTGTTTGGGCGAATCCGAAATTATATCCCACCAAGGCGAATTCATTTCTTTTCTGTGGGTAGGCAGCGTATACCTCATCAAGCATCCAGTCAACCCGGCATCGATCCTTTTCGGTGATCGTGAGGATCTCGTAATTGGTCAGGTAATTCAGCTGATAATATAGGGAGGCATTGACCGTGTAAACATACTTGATATTGTGATACTCTAGCAATCGGATCAGATCCTTCATCAATTCCTGATCGTTCTCAATATGCTTATCGACGGTTTTCATGCTCATATTCACGAAACTGTAATCCATGAAACGGGGCAAACGCAAGAGACCGATCATAAGGACAATAGAAAGGATGTAAGGATAGGCCTTTCTCATTCCTCCCTGAATATGGTGATAGGCAAGGGCTAGTGAAAATAGGGCAAACCCAGAAAAAGGCAGTAGGTACCGATACTCTTCTCGGATCAGAAATCCGGATAATGCAATGATCGAGCACGATGAAAGAACCAATCCCCATCTGGTTTCGGTGGAGCGACGATCCTTAACGAAGGCCCTGATATTCACTACAAGTCCGATGATCCAAACCAAACTGAAAATAAGAGCATAGATCTTTGTCCCTGTTGTGTATCCGACCCCGAGAAAATAGTTTCCTTCAAGGTGTTCGCCTAACATGGAGGGTAGGGAACCGATCTCAGATAATTGATGGAGGATGTTGGTGGTCGGAGGATCCCAGATCGAACGTAGTCCGGACTTGACAAAGTGGAGGAGGGTAATGACCGCTGTAGCCCCAATGCCCATCGTACCCAAATAAGTAAGGGATCTTTTCATGTTCGAGTTATATGTGAATAGGGTAAATAAAAGGATCAACAGGGTGGGAATGAACCACAGTGGTTGAGATTCAATAATAATGGTTAGACCTATCCCAATGGCAAGCCATCCACCGAATTTGATGCGGTCGCGATATTGGATCGCCAACCAAATGAGAAGGGATGAGAAAAAGAAACTGGTAAGGTACCCACCGCGGGCTTTCATGGACCAAACCAACCAGGCTGGTGAGAGGATAATCAAGGAAGCAAAGAGGAGGGTGAACCAAAGTTTTCTACTACTCAATTCATGAACCGACCGGGAAAGAAAATACACCCCCATCAGCCAAAGAACCAACATGGGAATCTTGATGGCCATCATGGTGGTCCCAAACAAGGCGATCCCTCCACTGACCAATAAAGCTTCGAAGAAAGCCAATCCGTAGGTCTGTCCGTAGAAGTATATCGGAAAGTTTCCCTTGAGGTAATCTATCCCCATCAGGCCGACAATGGCTTCATCGCTGTCAAAAAAGAAAACATTGGTATTTGAAAAAACGATCCTGGAGATAAAACCCAGGGCAAGAATGAAAACCAAGATGATCCAGACATCCTTCTTCATAGGTCGGCTTGTGTTGGGAACCAAAGATAGAAATCCTCCTTGGGGTGAGATATTTACTTTCCTGTAGGAAAATCATGTCCTTTGAACTCGATTGTTCATAATTTGGAACTCAGGTTTCTTAAAACTCAATTTCCCATTCGCATGCGACCAAAAAATCGGTTTTTGTTGGGATTGACCTTATCCTTTATTGCTGTATCGCTGCAGGGTCAGGTTCTCTCCACCCATGAAGGGAGTTTTCGATTCTTTGATATCAAGGGACATTCTGGAATGCATATCTATTCCGGTCAGAGCCTTGCGGACGAACTTCAATATGGATACGGGTCTTTGGAGATCCGTTATGGATGGCAGACCAAGGGTTCAGAGGAGTGGCAAAAGGCCTATTTCTATCCTGCATTTGGGGTCGGGTGGTATTCGGGCTACATCGGCGATCCCGATGTTTTCGGAAACCCCAATGCCTTATACGGGTTTGCAAGTTTTCCGCTTTCCCATCACAAAAGGAATATTTTCCTGATCGAACCGGCCTTGGGGTTGACCTATAATCTCAACCCATATGATCCTGAGACCAACACGATCAATGATGCCATTGGTGCTAAGTTCGCTGTATACTTCAATTTGAATTTCGGAGGAAAATTTCGCCTGAATCGGGAGGTGGATCTACTATATGGATTGGATTTCACCCACTTCAGCAATGGTCGGACAGCAACGCCCAACTTTGGTCTCAACATGTTTGGGTTAAATTTGGGTGCGAGATACCACTTCAATACACTACAGAAGAAAGTCGACAATTCCCTGAACCCAACAACGGTCCTCCATGTTCGACCCGATTATCTTGATCACCATAAACCTCAAAAGCTTGGGCAGCATGTTGTACGTCTTTACCAGGCGATCGGGACCGTGCAGAACGATCGAGATGCCGGCACCAGCAACCGTTATTGGACCTCAAGCACGGTTCTGGAGTATCAATTCCGCTTCAACGAATTAAGCTCAGTATACTTTGGTGGGGATCTATTTTATGATGGAAGTGTTTCGGATACGATCACTCATCCTTCGTACAATACCTACCAAACCACGGTCTTCCCTGCCATACATGCAGGGTATGAATTCAGTTTCTGGAAGATCGGGATCGGCGTGCAGGTTGGAGTTTACCTGAGTGAGGCAGCAAATGAATACAAGAACAGTCTGGTCTGGCTGCGTCCAAATGTCAAGTATGATTTCTCCGATCGTTTTTATGCTCAGTTAGGACTAAAAACCTTTGATGGAGCGGCAGCTGATTGGGTCGAATATGGGATCGGATTCAAATTATTCCAGAAGTAGGCTCTCTTTAGTTTGATTTTTGGGCGAGAATGGAATATACCATGGGAATCCGTGCCTTCAATTCTTTGAATCTGAACTTCCCGTGTTCCTCCTCAAAGACATTTTTGAAGCAGGGGTAGGGGGAATAGTCAAATTCTTCGATCCTCTTAATGATCAGACCCTGATCTAAAAGAGCTTGCATGACCTCGGCCAATCCATGGTTCCACCCTACAGATTCACCTTCGAGGGCCGAACCCCCATCGGTATAGGTTCCGGATTCGCCTTCGATTATTGGACCTGTATTGAAATAGCCGTACTCGATCTCTTTCATTTCCTCGTCGAACATCCAAACGACAGGGTGGAACTCGGCGAAGACGAAATGACCTCCCGGACGAAGGAACTGTTGAACCACACCGGCCCATTTGTCCATGTCGGGTAACCAACCGATCGTACCATAACTAGTGAAAACGATATCGAATTTCTTGTCCAAATGATTGGGTAGGTCATAGACATCGCAGCAGATGAATTCAGTTTCAGTTCCGCACTCTGTGGCGAGTTGCTCCGCCCTTTCAATGGCTTTTGGGGAAAGGTCCACTTCCTGTGACCTTGGCTCCCATCCGCGAAAGCGAAATGGAATCCTGTCCAAAATGACATTGGAGATGGAGAACGGTTTTTCCATGGATATCTCCAAGCAATTCGAGTTCAATGGGATTCAAAGAACTCTTTCCCTGGATGAAATCAGAGACATTATAGAATTCTGATTCAAAGTGGACATCCGTTCGTTTGTCCCAAAGATCCTGGTTGATCTTGAGGTAGTTTGATCCGTTGCTCATAGGTTTTTCTTTCTGAGAATAAAGGTAGTTGAATGTCAATTCTCGGATCTCGTAAGACCAATAAAAGCAAAAGGCCAGGAGATCCTGGCCTTTGAAATTGTAGTTGAACTTTTTTATTGCGGAAGGATCACCTGATCGATCACATGAATGATCCCATTACTGGCCTTTACACTACCGAGGATCTCAACACCTTGAATATAGACCTTCCCGTCTTGGGTAGTAACTTCCCAATAA
>JAJLJK010000166.1:0-1528 GCA_033844885.1 Bacteroidota bacterium
GTGACAGAAGGTGGAAAAGTGATCGGTATGCTGGACGTACAGGATATCGTTAAGGCCAATAACTAATGAGGCTTTTCGACATCGTTGAACATTATGAACGACAGGGGGGAGCCTTTTGGGCTTCCCTTTCTGTTTTACAGGAGCGCCTGGAAACGATAGATACCCTCATCTTTGATTGGGATGGCGTGTTTCACGATGGAAGAAAGAACGATCAGGGGGGTAGTTCCTTTTCTGAAGTGGACTCTATGGGGGTCAATATGCTTCGATTCGGACTGTTCCTTCGCCAAGGGATCATGCCAAGATGTATCATCCTGACGGGAGAGGACAATTCAACCGCCCGCTACTTTGCTCAAAGAGAGAAATTCGATGCCGTGGTGTTTTCCGCCAAAGACAAGAAGAGAGCCTTTGAGCAACTCAATGAGTACCTTCCACTTAAAGGCGAACGGTCTCTTTTCTTCTTTGATGACATTTTGGATCTGGGCCTTGCAGCGGATGTTTCCCTTAGGATCCTGATCCGTCACTCGGGGAGCCCGGGGATGACCCATTTCATAAAGGAGAACGATCTGGCGGATTACCGCTCAGGGAATGATGCCAATGGTCATGGGGTTCGCGAAGCGACCGAAATGCTTTTGAACTGCATGGATAAATTCACAGAGACCATCGAAAAGCGGTCCTCTTTCCACGCAGACTATGCCCTTTATTGGGAGAAACGTCAATCCGGGACCACCCGGATCTTTAAATACGATCCCAAGGGACTGCAGTCCTATTGATCTTCTGCAACAGGAGGGTAGAAGGGGATCCTTTCATACAGGATGCCGCGTGCAAAGGCCTGTCTTAGAATTGCTTCGATGAGTTTATCCTCGTCGATCCTTTCGGGCTCATAGGGAGTTTTCAAACTGATGTCATACCAATTGGCTGAAACATTCCACCAAAAAGCGGTCCACCCACTTCTGTATTCACTGATCAGTTCGTAAACCGTCATACCTGTCTCACGGTGGATCAATTTGGAAAGGATCTGCCCTTCACTTCGCGTAAGTTTTCGCAACTCAGGTTCGAATCGTTCCTCCAGGAATTGCTGATATTCCTTGATGTATTTTTTTCTCTTCCTCTTCGAAGTGAGATTGTCCAATTTCAGATTCAGTGAATCGAGTTTATCACCGGCCATGATGGCATAAGGATAGACCTTATAGACCTTTCTCTGAAGGATGAGGTATCGCCTTCTTGCCTCGCGGTCACTGACAGTGGGAGTGGAGGAGACCAAGATCTCATCAAGGACGCCCCAGGCGATCGTATCCCCATCGATGATAGTGATCGGAAATACCTTGGTAGGGGGGATAATGGTATTGGTATCCGGTTGTTCACCAGAGGAGGGTTGCTGGGCAAAAATACCTGAGCTCCAACAAAGGAGCAGGGTGAGGAAAAGGTCTTTAAGCCTTACGGTTGATCTTCCACTTCGATTTCGCGGAAACGCCATTGGAGGCTGAGGTTTTCGTTGATTCTTTCTTTCCGGACATCAGGTAGGCAGCCA
>JAJLJK010000167.1:0-4507 GCA_033844885.1 Bacteroidota bacterium
AATCCCGATTATGCTTTCACCCATGATTTCCAGGGTCAGCAATACGATTTTGAACGATTCACTGTAGGAAGGACCTTCCGTATCAGTGTAAAATACCTCTTCTAAGCAGAGGTGCGTTGGATTCCGATGGAAGGCGGGGCTTAGGCTCCGCCTTCTTTCTTTTACTGAGGTCCGTTCAGCTTTCTCAGGAAAGCAAGAATGTCCACCCCGTCCGCATAATCTTCCAAGCGGGGCTTTTGGCTTTCGCCGAAGGGAATAGCCCCGGGGACAACCCCTGACCTACCAACAACACATTGGATGCTATCGGCATTGAATGCAAGTTCTGACCGGACCTGCTCAAGATCATCATACCTTTCGTAGTGCACCACGGATACAGGGGATCCCATATCCTTGTTTTCATTGAAAATGCAAAATCCATTTTCCAGAAAGGGGATCCTGTTCAGCATGAAGATGGCTCGGTGATAATCATAATTGTTACCATACTTTTTATTCTGAACCACATCCGAATAGGTAAGTATGTTGCCAAATATCCGATCCAGATCCATTTTTCGGGGAATGTAGACTTTGGTCACATTTCGACAACCTAACCCGAAGTAAAGAAAGATGTCCCGGCCCAGGCCATTCAGTTCATCATCGCTTTCATCGCCCGAAAGGACAGCCACCCCATGTCGATTCTTTCGAATGATGTGGGGATATTTTCCGAAATAATGATCGAAATAACGTGCCGTATTGTTGCTTCCTGTGGCGATCACCGCCTCAATACCTTCCAATTTGGAAACGATCTGTATCCTGTTCTTCCACTCCGGAGATAACTCGAAAAGGACCTTGAAGATCACTGGAAACAATTGTTCGTCCTCACGGCTCATTTTGACCATGGCGATATGACCAGTGATCAGAACCGAGAGAAGGTCATGAAACCCTACCAGTGGAATGTTTCCCGCCATGATGATACCCACTTTTTTGGGGATCACAGGATCCACTTCATGCGAGGTCCATTCTTTCAACATTTTCTCATTCAACAAAGAACCCCATTGAAGCAAAGCTTGTCGCACATTCTCCTCAACGAACCATCCGTTATGGGCAAAAGCCTTTGGTAGGGCTTGTTGTGCCTCAGGGATCAACTCCATCAGGGGTTTTGGTAAATCCTTGGAGGTATGGGGGTCGCTCCAGCTCAGGAGGAAATCCCCGAGTCTGGCAAAATCTTGGATTCTCTGATCTTTATGAAGCATCCGGATTGGGCTTTTGTTAACTTTGTGCAAAAGTACAACTCAAAGTTTCGCATACTATGGCGATCAAGATAACCGACGAATGTATCAACTGTGGAGCCTGTGAGCCGGAGTGTCCAAACAATGCGATCTACGAGGGTGCCATGGAATGGCGATTTAGTGATGGAACTGACCTGAAAGGAAATATTGTCACCCCAAACGGGAATCGCTACGATGCAGATGAGGCACAGGAGCCCGTGGATTATGATGTCTTTTATATCGTGACGGACAAATGCACCGAATGTGTTGGGTTCCACGAAACCCCTCAATGTGCTGAGGTTTGCCCTGTGGACTGTTGTGTTCCAGATGAGGACCACGTGGAATCCGAGGACGAGCTGGTGGCCAAGAAGAACTTCATGCACCTTTGATCCAACGTCAAATAGATCCATACCTAAATTCTTTTTCTTTCGTTTCTATCAACATGCGCAGGATCACTCTTTTTCTGGCAACGTTGATTCCAACTCTTTTGTCCGCTCAGGTCAAACAATCCGAGCTTTCTACGATCGGCGAGAAGATCCTGAAGGGACGATTGGATTCCATCCGTGTGGAGGCCAACGAAAGATTCACTTTTCTCCTTGAGGATCACCTGACCGAGTCGGGTTACTGGGAGGCTCCCCTGGATTCTGTATCCAATATTTCGGTTCTCGAAGAGAGTGGGGTCTTTCGGCTGTTAACATGGTTGGTCCCCAGAAAAGGGGGTGCATTTGACTATCATGGTTTTCTCGTTCTGGAAGGAAAGAAAGGGCCACGGTTGATCCCATTGTTGGACGCAACCCTGGAGATCGAGGAGCCAGAGTTCGCCTGGTTGAAGACAGACCGGTGGTATGGTGCGATCTATTACGATTTCGTCATCACACGGGCCAATGGCGAGAAAGTATATACATTGTTGGGTTACCGTCCCCATCTCTCGAGACCCCAAGAGAAGGTGATCGATGTGCTCGATCTATCCTCTGGACCGGACAAGGTTCGGTTTGGATCAAAGATCTTCGAAACTCCAGTGGTCATGGATCAAAAGTACCGAAGCCGGCCCTATCGGCTGATCCTTCGATACTCTCCCAGGTTCTCGGCATCTGTACAGTGGAATGAAAAGGAGGATATGATCATCATGGATCACCTCTCGCCACCCGATGCCAGCATGCAACGGCAGTGGATGCTTTACGGACCAGACTTCAGTTATGATGGGCTTTACTGGGACGATGAGAAATGGCACTTAAAAAGGGAGTTGGTGATCAAAAGCGATCTGAGAACTCCCGCTCCCGCAGATTCTGTTCCCCAGGGTCTTCCTCAACGGCGATGATTTAAGATCGGCTTAAAATCGGGCGGTGGCAAGTTTTTTTACCTTTGCCGCAAATCCACACCTCGATGAAAAAGCACAACTTTTCTGCAGGTCCCTGCATCCTTCCCCAGGAAGTTCTCAAGCAAGCATCTGAAGCCATTCTCAACTTTGACGGACTTGATCTTTCGTTGATCGAGATCTCGCATCGGAGTAAGAACTTCGTAGCAGTCATGGATGAGGCCACTGCCCTTGCCAAGGAGTTGCTCGGACTTCCTTCAGGTTACTCGGCCATTTTCCTTCAGGGAGGAGCAAGCCTCGAATTCCTGATGGTCCCCTATAACCTGATGAAACAAGGAGGAAGTGCTGCCTACCTCGAGACTGGCACCTGGGCCCAGAAGGCCAGACAAGAAGCGGAACAACTTGGAAAAGTGCATATCGTGGCATCCAGCGAAAGCGATAACTTCTCCCATATTCCAAAGAATTACGACATTCCATCCGATGTGGATTATTTCCACTGCACCTCCAACAACACCATCTTCGGGACGCAAATGAAGACCTTCCCCAAGAGTCCTTCATTGATGGTCTGTGACATGTCCTCGGATATCTTTTCCCGTCAACTGGATTTTTCCAAGTTCGACCTTATCTATGCCGGTGCCCAAAAGAACATGGGTCCTGCCGGGGCCACCCTTGTGGTAGTGAAGGATGAGATCCTCGGAAAGACCGGTCGGAATATTCCAACCATGCTCGATTACAAGACTCATATTTCCAAGGAGTCCATGTTCAATACTCCTCCTGTCTTCGCGGTCTATACGAGCATGTTGACCCTTCGCTGGTTGAAAGAGAATGGAGGGATCCCCTGGATCGAAAGGATCAATGATGAAAAAGCCGCCTTGTTATACAATGAGGTGGATCGCAACCCCCTTTTCACAGGGACAGCAGCCATTGACGACCGCTCGAATATGAATGCATGCTTCCTGTTGACCGACGAATCTCAAAAGGACCGATTTGATCAGATGTGGAAGGATGCAGGGATCAGCGGATTGAATGGTCACCGGAGTGTCGGGGGATACCGAGCCTCTATGTACAATGCATTGCCCCTGGAAAGTGTCCAGGTTCTGGTCGATGTGATGAAAGAATTGGAACGAACTGCATAATTCAATACTCAACAGATCATGAAGATCCTCGCCAACGATGGCATTTCGGCCAGTGGAATTGAAGCCTTGGAAAAGGCAGGACACGAGGTCCAAACCACCAAGGTTGCTCAAGAACAGCTGGCCAGCTACATCAATGAAAATAATATTGACGTCCTTCTCGTCCGTTCCGCAACCAAGGTTCGCAAAGATATCATCGATGCTTGCGACAATCTGAAAATGATCGGTCGCGGAGGGGTTGGTATGGATAATATCGACGTTGAATATGCCCGTTCGAAGGGGAAATTTGTATTCAATACCCCTGCAGCTAGTAGCCGAAGTGTTGCCGAACTCGTTTTTGCTCACTTGTTGGGCGGCGTTCGTTTTCTCCATGATAGCAATCGACAAATGCCTCTGGAAGGAGAAAGCCGATTCAAAGATCTTAAGAAGGCCTACAGCAAAGGAACCGAACTGATGGGTAAGACCATTGGGATCATCGGATTTGGCAGGATCGGTCAGGAGGTTGCCAAAATGGCGATCGGACTTGGGATGAATGTGGTGCCCTACAACCGTGGGGATATCGATGAGTTCTCGATCGAGCTAGACTTCTTTGATGGCCAGAAAGTCACCTTCAATATTCCGAACTCCACCATGGAGGACGTGCTTTCAAAGAGTGATTTTATCACCCTTCACGTACCTGGTGGTGATGGCCAGCCTGTGATCGGAGAAAAGGAGATCGCCAAGATGAAGGACGGAGCCGCTATTGTGAACACGGCCCGTGGTGGCGTGGTCAATGAAGAAGAGTTGGCCAAAGCATTGGAAGAGGAGAAACTCTC
>JAJLJK010000168.1:0-1484 GCA_033844885.1 Bacteroidota bacterium
CCTCCGAGGTGGAGCTGCCGGTGGTGGCACCCGAATGAGGAAGGGATTGACCGAGCATGAGGTCCTTTCCCTGGCAAAGACCATGGAGATCAAATTCACTGTGGCAGGACCTCCGATCGGAGGAGCGAAATCAGGGATCGACTTCGATCCCAATGATCCAAGGAAACAAGGTGTTCTTGAGCGTTGGTATAAAGCGGTTCGTCCTCTTTTGAAGAACTATTACGGAACCGGAGGAGATCTGAATGTCGATCAAAGAACCGAAGTGATCCCCATTACTTCCGGGATCGGAATCCTCCATCCCCAAGAAGGTGTTTTGACGGGACATTACTCACCCACGGAAGAGGACAAGCAAAGAAAGATTACTCAGCTTCAGCAGGGAGTCTCCCTCCAGGTGACAGACCCTGACCTGACCCCTGATCCTTCTGCCCCTCATAAGGCCGGCGATCTGATCACGGGTTATGGAGTAAGCGAGTCAGTTCGCCATTTTTATGACATTTATGGAGGTGACCTAAAGGAGAAAAGGGTCATTATCCAGGGATGGGGTGTGGTGGCCTCTGCCGCTGCATGGTATCTTGCCAAGGAGGGTGCACGTATTGTCGGCATCATTGACCGAGTAGGAGGGCTTCTGAGTGAAGACGGATTCACATTTGAAGAGATCGATGCTCTTTTCAAGGCTCGAACCGGGAATTTCCTGGTGGCAGATGATATCATTCCTTTTGATGAGATCAATCAGATGATCTGGAGCATTGGGGCTGAAGTATTTATCCCGGCTGCAGCCTCGCGTTTGATCAGTCTCCATCAGTTGCACACCATGATCGAATGTGGTCTGGAGGTCATTTCCTCCGGAGCAAATGTTCCTTTTGCGGATGAGGAGATCTTCTACGGGCCCATTGCCGAGATGGCGGATAAGAAAGTGTCTGTTATCCCTGATTTTATCAGTAATTGCGGAATGGCAAGGGTATTCGGATATCTCATGCAAGACCAGGTTCAGTTGACCGATAAGGCAATCTTTGAGGATGCATCGCATGTTATTCGGAAAGCCCTGGAACGCACTTATCAGGAACGAGAGAAGAAGAATCTTTTGACCAAGACGGCCTACGAGATCGCCTTGAATGAATTGATTTGATCCAAACGAGTTCTATACTACAACCCCGGTCATAACCGGGGTTTTTTGTACATTTTCTTTTATGGGAAAGGTTGATTTCAAGGGAATTGACATTCATTTTTCTGAATCAGGGGCGGGTCGTGCACTGGTCCTTCTACATGGTTTTCTCGAAAATCAAACCATGTGGGAACCTCTCGCGGGCATGCTTTCGAAAAAGTTTCGTGTGGTTGCCATTGACCTTCCGGGTCATGGTCAGACGCCTTGCCTTGGATATGTCCATACCATGGAGGAGATGGCTGATGCTGTAAAGGCAGTGCTGGACCACCTGGGTTTGAGGCGATATGTGATGGTGGGGCATAGCATGGGCGGCTACGTCACC
>JAJLJK010000169.1:0-1484 GCA_033844885.1 Bacteroidota bacterium
CCTCCGAGGTGGAGCTGCCGGTGGTGGCACCCGAATGAGGAAGGGATTGACCGAGCATGAGGTCCTTTCCCTGGCAAAGACCATGGAGATCAAATTCACTGTGGCAGGACCTCCGATCGGAGGAGCGAAATCAGGGATCGATTTCGACCCCAATGATCCAAGGAAACAAGGTGTTCTCGAGCGTTGGTATAAAGCGGTTCGTCCTCTTTTGAAGAACTATTACGGAACCGGAGGAGATCTGAATGTCGATCAGAGAACCGAAGTGATCCCCATTACTTCCGGGATCGGGATCCTCCACCCCCAGGAAGGTGTTTTGACGGGACATTACTCACCCACGGAAGAGGACAAGCAAAAAAAGATCACTCAGCTTCAGCAGGGAGTCTCCCTCCAGGTGACAGACCCCGACCTTACCCCTGATCCTTCTGCCCCTCATAAGGCCGGCGATCTGATCACGGGTTATGGAGTAAGCGAGTCAGTTCGCCATTTTTATGACATATATGGAGGTGACCTAAAGGAGAAAAGGGTCATCATCCAGGGATGGGGTGTGGTAGCCTCTGCCGCGGCATGGTACCTTGCCAAGGAGGGTGCTCGTATTGTCGGTATCATTGATCGAGTTGGAGGCCTTTTGAGTGAAGACGGGTTCACCTTTGAAGAGATCGATGCCCTTTTCAAGGCTCGAACCGGGAATTTTCTGGTGGCAGATGATATCATTCCATTTGATGAGATCAATCAGATGATCTGGAGTATTGGGGCTGAGGTGTTCATCCCGGCAGCAGCCTCACGTTTGATCAGTCTGCATCAGTTGCATACTATGATCGAATGTGGCCTTGAGGTCATTTCTTCCGGAGCAAATGTTCCCTTTGCGGATGAGGAGATATTCTACGGTCCCATTGCCGAGATGGCAGATAAGAAAGTGTCTGTTATCCCCGATTTCATCAGTAATTGCGGAATGGCAAGGGTGTTTGGGTACCTCATGCAGGATAAGGCTCAGTTGACCGATAAGGCAATCTTTGAGGATGCATCGCAGGTTATTCGGAAAGCCCTGGAGCGCACTTATCAGGAAAGGGAAAAGAAAAATCTATTGACCAAGACGGCCTACGAGATCGCCTTGAATGAATTGATTTGATCCAAACGAGTTCTATACTTCAACCCCGGTCATAACCGGGGTTTTTTGTACATTTTCTTTTATGGGAAAGGTTGATTTCAAGGGAATTGATATTCATTTTTCGGAAAAAGGCGCGGGTCGTGCATTGGTCCTTCTACATGGTTTTCTCGAAAATCGAACCATGTGGGACTCTCTCACTGGTACACTTTCGAAAAGATTTCGCGTGGTTGCCATTGATCTTCCGGGTCATGGTCAGACGCCTTGCCTTGGATATGTCCATACCATGGAGGAGATGGCTGATGCTGTAAAGGCAGTGCTGGACCACCTGGGTTTGAGGCGATATGTGATGGTGGGGCATAGCATGGGCGGCTACGTCACC
>JAJLJK010000170.1:0-4547 GCA_033844885.1 Bacteroidota bacterium
TATGCGATCGATGTCGCCACCGGAAAGCGTTTGAACATGTTCTTTGGCGAGAACACCTGGTTGAAGGAGGATAACGGTAATGACATGCGCTGGAACCCAAGTAGTCGCATCGTTCGTACCCCTGCAGATAATGTGACCGGAGGATACGTGATGGGAGGTCAACATTACCTCTACGTCATGGCGGATGAATATGTACAGGGTATCAATTCATTTGACAACGAGTACAAAGGATCCAATCCACAGGATCATCCGTTGTACAACGAATTCACCAATATGACGCTTGCTCCGAATCGCCGAAAGGTATTCCAGAGTGTCATGTGGGCCACTGTTCCGTTGGTGACCCCTGCTTTTGAGGATGTCAACCTCTACACAAGCATGCCTTCTGATGTGGCAGTTCGGATCCGTTTGGATAAACCGTTTGGCGAGTATGTCGTAGACAACTCCAATAATGGCCTTCCCAAGTATGGGTTCTCGACCACCAGTATTTCGGCCAAGACCAACAGGACCGATGTGGCAAAGGGAATGCTTGACTCCATCAAGGTTGTGCCCAACCCCTATTACGGATGGTCTGAGTATGAGACCTCTCAGTTGGATAATACTGTGAAGATCACCAACCTGCCTAGAACATGTACCATCAGTATTTTCAATACCAGTGGAACATTGATCAGGCAGATCCGCAAGGATAACACACTGACATATACAGAGTGGGATCTTCGTAACCGCTTCAATATTCCCATCGCTGGGGGTGTGTACATCATCCATATTGATGCCGGTGAACTTGGTGAGACCGTAGTGAAGTGGTTCGGCGCACTCCGCCCTGTGGACCTGAATGCATTCTAAGAACGAAAAATCGCTAAAGCACGAAGATGAGACATACCAATAAGGCCATTGCTACCTTCCTGGGAATCGCTGCATGTGCGAATATCGCTTTCGCCGGAAACCCTCAACGGGCCGGTGAGGCCGGAGCCTCAGAGCTCCTCATAAATCCATATGCCGCTTCTTCCGGATGGGGGGATGTCAGCGTGGCAAATGTCGAGGGCGTCGAGTCGATGTTCATGAATATTGCCGGTTTGGCCAATACAAAGAAGACCGAGGTCATCTTTTCCAATACCCAGTGGTTGGTCGGTGCAGGGATCAATATCAACAACTTCGGATTTGCCCAAAAGGTCGGAAATAATGGAGTGCTCGGAATGAGCTTCATGGCCTTCGACTACGGCGAATGGGAAGTGACCACCGCAGCACAACCTGAGGGAACCGGAGGAACGATCTCTCCCTCTACATTGAACATCAACCTTGGTTATTCGCAGAAATTCACTGCCAGTATTCGTGGTGGGGTGAATGTCAAGTTGTATTCCAGCCAGATCTCCAACCTCAGCACCTTTGGACTTGCCTTTGATGCAGGTGTTCAATACTGGACAGGGGATGAGGACAAGTGGAAATTTGGAATCACCTTGAGGAATATCGGACCTTCTATCGATTACGGTGGTGATGGTCAGGATATCGCCCTTCCCGTTCCTACCTTTGGTGTAGCCTATAGCCAATCCTTCCAGGGACGTAGCGCACAGTTCGAACTTCCCACACAGCTTCGCCTGGGTGCTTCATACGACTTCCTTCTTCCTGAAGAGCAGAAGATCACCGTGGCAGCGCAGTTTACCTCCAACTCCTTTCAAAAGGACAACTACCACATCGGACTTCAGTATAGCATGAAGAAATACCTGAGCGTCCGTGCCGGTTATGTGATGGAAGACAATCGGGTTGACGATTTTCAGACCAGTGCAATGAATGGTTTTTCCGCAGGTCTCTCCTTCGACGTTCCACTAACTGAAAGTGGAACCGTTTTCGGACTGAGTTATGCCTACCGGTCGACGAGATCCTATTTCAGTGGGGTCCACACCATCGGGGCGCGGATATCTCTGTAAGCGACAATTTTTCTTACATTTGTAGTGGATCGAGGCCCCTTATTGGGGTCTCGATCTATTTATAATAGAGCATAGGCCATGAGCAAGTTTTCATACTATACACCAGAAGGATTCCAGAAACTCAAGGATGAGTTGGATCACATGCGGAACGTTGAGCGACCCAGGATCTCTGAGCAGATCGCTGAAGCGCGCGACAAGGGTGATCTTTCGGAGAATGCCGAATACGACGCTGCCAAAGAGGCGCAAGGATTGCTTGAGATGAAGATCGCCAAGCTTGAGGAGATCCTTTCCAATGCCCGGGTCGTTGACGAGAGCCAAATGGATAATTCCAAGGTTTTGGTGCTTTCAAAAGTGAAGATCCGGAACAAGGCCAATGGCATGGAAATGCTGTACACTCTGGTATCAGAACAGGAAGCAGACCTGAAATCCGGTCGTATCTCTGTGACAAGTCCAATCGGAAAAGGACTGCTTGGCAAAGTGGTCGGTGATGAGGTAGAGATTCAGGTTCCTTCAGGAAAAGTTACCTTTGAGATCATAGAGATCTCTCGATAATGGCTTCCATCTTCTCAAAGATCGTATCAGGGGACATCCCATCTTACAAGGTGGCAGAGAATGACCACTTCCTGGCTTTTCTGGATATCTTTCCATTGAAAAAGGGGCACACCCTTGTGATTCCCAAGAAAGAGGTGGATTACCTGTTCGATCTGGATGAGAAGACCTACCAGGATCTTTGGGCCTTTGCCCGAAAGGTTGCTGCTGGGGTTGAGGCAGCCATTCCGTGCAAAAGAATGGGGGTTTGTGTACTAGGAATGGAAGTTCCTCATGCACATATTCATCTCGTCCCTCTAGATTCTGAAGGTGATCTGAATTTTCGGAATCCAAAAAAGGAATTTTCAGAGGATGAATTCAAGGTCATCGCTGAATCCATCCGCTCCAAGATCTCGATCGATTAACCCAGACGGTCAGGATTATTCTTGAGAAAGCTCTCCCAACTGGAACTCTTTTTGGCAGACTTTTTCTTTTCGACACCCTCATTTACCGGCAATTCTCCCTGAAAGTAATGACACGTTGCTACCGCTAGCCCATCTGTGGCATCGAGGTACTTGGGAGCGGTCTTAAAGGTGTAGATGGTCTTTAGCATTCCTGCTACCTGTTCCTTACTGGCATTTCCGTTTCCTGTAATACTTTGTTTGACCCGTTTAGGTGAGTACTCCATTACTGGGATCCCTCGACTCAGTGCTGCAGCCATGATAACTCCCTGAGCCCTTCCCAGCTTTAGCATTGATTGGACGTTCTTACCGAAGAAGGGAGCCTCAACGGCCATCTCATCGGGATGAAATTCGTCGATGATCCGAATTGTGCGCTCAAAAATGGTCTGTAGTTTCAAGAAGTGATCACTCAGTTTGGTCATCTTGACCACATCAAGGCAGACCAGTTCCGGTGAATTTCCAATGACACGGATGACCCCAAAACCCATGATCGTCGTACCGGGATCCACTCCAAGGATGATTCGTTCCTTCGCCATACCGACAAACTTATCGTAAAAATGTCAACCTTTGGAGGCATGGGAACGGAACTTTGGCTACTCATCCTTTGCATGCCGATCATTGTCTATGGTGCCATGATGGTGACCTTTCGATACCGTTTCCGTGAATTTCCGAACGGTTCCGATGACCATCCCAAACCAAAGGTTTCGGTGATCATTCCTTTTCGAAATGAGCATGAGAACCTGTTGGATCTTTTCACATCCCTAGAGAACCTCAGCATTGAGATCCCCGACGAGGTCATCTGGGTGGATGATGGATCGACGGATGATGGTGCTACAGTGCTGGAAGCATTGTTTTTGAATTCAAGGATCCCTCACAAGTTGATCCGGATAGAGGGGAGTGGAAAGAAACCTGCCCTGGATGCCGGGATCCGAGCCTCACTAGGAGATTGGATCCTCACCACGGATGCGGATTGCAAAGTTCCCACCACCTGGGTGAATGATCTTGTTTTATCGATCCGCAGTGCACCGGAGCGATCGGTTTGGTGTGGTCCGGTGACCTTCAAAAAAGGAAGTCTGTGGCAACGAATGCAATCCCTCGATTTCCTTGCCCTCGTAGCTTCCAGCCGATCAATGATCAATATGGGCTTTCCCGTAATGGCGAATGGATCCAATTTGGCCTTTCGGCGGATGACCTATTTGGATCTGTCTCAGGCTCTCCTTTCGAGATCCCATCCTGGCGGGGATGATACTTTTCTGGTTCAGGAAGTGGCCCTCACCCTTGGATCCAATAGAGTGGGTTACGTTCCCACCCAGAATACAGTGGAAACGACCGCTCCATCCACATTGAAAAGTTGGTGGGATCAACGCATACGTTGGGCCTCAAAGACTCCGGGTTACAGCTATTATCCCGCGAAAGCGGTTGCCCTGGTGGTGTTTCTGGCCAATTTCATTCCCTGGATCATGGTGTTCCTGGATCCCTGGTTTGCCGTTTGGGTCATGGGAATCAAGGTCATCAATGAGGCGTTTTTTCTTCAACTGCCCATGAGATATTATCGAAGGAACGATCTCTGGTGGATGATCCTTCCCCAGGGGGTCTTTAATTATTTTTACATCCCGATCGTGGGTCTATTCTCCCTTTT
>JAJLJK010000171.1:0-4003 GCA_033844885.1 Bacteroidota bacterium
CATTCCTGTTGCCCTGTTGTTATATATTTATAAAATTTGACAGCCATTATTTTAAACTTTCAACTACATGAAAAGAGGATTACCAATGATGCTCCTGTTATGGGGGTTGTCGATTGGTGCGTATGCCCAGCTGACAGCACCCTTTACACAGAGCTTTAACGCGACTTCCATACCTACGGGGTGGAGTTCATTCAACGACTGTTCGTCGACCTCTACCAATGCCTTCTTCAAATACGGAGGAACATTGGGGTACGACGCCTCGATCTGTACCGATAATACCGGTCAAACGGGGAGTACTTATGCCTGGGTGGACGGTTCATCACCCTACCCATGTCGGGTCACACTCCAAACAGACTCCATTGACGTAAGTAACCTTACAGGGGTTTATTTGGAATTCTTCCTTTTTAGCTACAATTCGAATTATGTAGCTCAAGGGTTTAATACCGTCGTCATAAATTATTATGACGGTGCAGCATGGAACGACTCTGTACTGGTTTATTCAGGCAGCGACCCTGCTTGGCAGTACAAAGGCGTTGATCTTTCCGCATTCACTGTTTCTGGAAAGGTGATGTTCCAGTTTGTAGTCGACAAGAATGCAGCTACTCCATTCTACAATGACATCGCTTTCGATGACATTGCGGTGAAGAACCCACCCACATGTCCATTCCCTAATGGATTTATGGTGAATTCGGTCGATACAACCGGAGCAACACTCAGTTGGGGTGCTGTGGGTTCGGCTGGAAGCTATAAAGTGATCTATGGTCCTCTGGGCTTCAATCCCGCCACTAGCGGTAGCATTGACTCCACCACAGTGGATTCTATCACACTTTCTGGATTGACTCCAAGTACCAATTATCACGCATATCTCTATGCGGATTGTGGTAGTGGAGATTATTCTGATACCGTAGGTCCAATTTCCTTTGCAACTCTTTGTTATCCTGTTCTGGGAGGTACTTACACGATCAATAGCAACATTCCAACGGGAGGAACCAACTTTGCCAATTTCTCTGACTTCTCATATGCTGTGACTTGTGGTGGTATCACGGGTCCGGTCGTAGTCAATGTGGCACCCTTCTCTGGACCTTATCAAGAGCAAGCCTATTTCGGGGCGATCCCTGGAATTAGCTCTACCAATACGATCACGATCAACGGTAATGGAGAGACGATCGAATATGATGGAACTGGTGATCGATACACCATGGCCTTTGATGGTGCATCCTATATTAATGTGAATAATCTGGTGATCGAGGCTACCGGAACCTCTCAAGGTTGGGGTATCTGGATCACAGGTGGTTCAGAATATATCACCATTGATAGCTGTACGGTTTCAGTGAATCAGGGTTCAACCTCCAGCGCATTTACTGCGCTTGCCGTTTCTTCAAGTTCAACCTCCTCCACAACTTCTGGTTTGGGTGGTCAGAACCTGACGGTGACCAACAGTACTTTCGAGGGTGGTTACTATTGTGTGACCTTCCCAGGTCCTTCCACAGGAACCCCTGCCGTAAACAATGTCTTTGAAAATAATATCGTCCGTGACTTTGTGTACTATGGAATCTACATGTCCTACCAACAGAATGGTCTGTTCAAAGGCAATGATATCTCTCGTCCAAACCGTCAGACAGCCTTCTCTTTCTATGGGATCTATGGTTTTGGAACATTCTATGGTACCGAGGTAACTGGAAATGCACTTCACAATGTATTTGATCAGAATCCTACGTATACTGGAACGGTCTATGCGATCTATTTCTCCAGTGCCGTTGGAGGTGGTGGTCAGGGACCATTTGTGATCTCCAATAACCTGATCTACAATGTGAATATGGATGGTACCCAGTATGGAATGTACTTCCCGGGAACATCTGATAGCATGTTGGTCTATCACAACACTGTAAGTCTTGATAATACCAATGCAACCGGTTCTTCGACCATTCGTGGTATCTACTTCACCTCTTCCTCATCTACTACGGATGTTGAGATCATGAACAACATTGTTCATATCGCTGAGGGAGGTACCGGAACGAAGCATGGTATCTATCTTTCCAGTACGACTCCTAATTACACAAGTAATTATAACCAGTATAGCATTGTCTCCACTTCAGGAGCTAATTATGCGGCTTACATGGCTGGAGGAAATCGTACGACGATCGCTGATATTCAAAATAACTCCACATTTGAGGCCAATGGAACTCAGGGAGATCCTTTGTTTGTCAACCCCGCTTCGGGCGACCTTACGCCTACCGCTAACGTGGGTAACAACAACGCCGCTCCTGTTAGTGCCATTGTACCTGTTGACTTCTATGGCGTGACCCGTCCTGCCAACTCTGCAGACCGCGGAGCCATTGAATTCTCGCCTCTGTTCTGTCTTCAGCCTTATAACATCATCTACGATACGGTAACTACCAGTTCAGTTTACCTTCAGTGGACGAATGATGCGGCTGCGGATAGTGTGAAGATCGAGTGGGTGCCTTGTGGTGGTACGCAAGGAACCGGAGGTGTCGCCTATGTGGCCGATAGTTCCTTTACGGTTACCGGTTTGATGGATAATCAGTGCTACGATTTCTACTTTACCAGCTACTGTAGTGGAACCATTGGAAATGGAACGGCCCTTCTTGCAGGGATCACGACCAAATGTCTTCCTGTAAGCATGCCTTACGTAGAGCCTTTCACTACTTGGGTGCCCAGTTGTGTGGAGCTTTCTTCTGGAGGCGGAGGTTCTTGGACCTGGCAGCAATACACCAATTCAACAGGTGAGTATGCCGAGGCTCCATTCTGGAGTTACAGTACCGGGACATCGACCATGCGAATGGCGGTGGTAGATATCTCTACCCGTGCCTGGGTTCGTTTCAAGTGGGCACACAGATATCAGACTTTCTACCCAGATGATCGAATCCTTCTTCGTGCAGCCATTGTTGGAACCAATCAATGGGATACCCTTGTAGACCTCTCAGGACAGACCTTTGATAGTCCGAATGCCAACAACACAACTCCACCTACGGATCCAAATGATTTCATTGAGGAGCAGATCGTATTGGATACCACCTTTACAGGTGAGGATGTGGAGTTCGAAATGATCGCGCTCACTGACTTCGGTCCCGACGTGTTCATTGATGAGTTTGTGGTTGAGCAGGTTCCAAGTTGCTTGCCTCCATTTGATATTCAACTTGCCTCTCTTGGAGCGGATAGTGCGACCATTAAATGGCAAACTGTAAGCGGAACCAACTTCAACCTCGAATGGGGCCCATGTGGTTTCCTTCAGGGTTCTGGTGTAGGAACGGTTGTTAATAATGTGACCAGCCCCTACACGATCAATAACCTGGCGCCGAATACATGTTACGATGTATATGTGAATGATCCTTGTAACAGCTCATGGACAGGTCCATTCTCGTTTAAGACGGACTGTCTAGCTCAGTTGAACGGATTGTATACCGTGGGTGGGCCTGCTGGTCCAACCAATTTTGCCACCCTTGACTCTGCCCTAGCTGAGTTGAACGGTTGTGGAATTAGTGGCCCGGTCATTTTTGATCTGGCGCCTGGTACCTACAATACCTCGATCAACCTATTGCCAATCCAGGGATCCAGTGCGACCAATACGGTGACCTTCCGTGGGGCAAGCGCCGCTCAGGATACGGTCAATGGTAACGGTCAACCTGCTGCCGCTCAGTTGGTAGGTGCTAAAAACATCATCTTCAAGAACTTGACGCTTGCCAACCTTTCATCCGGATGGGGGATCTGGCTGACCGCCGGTGCGTCCAACATCACAGTGGATAGCTGTGTGATCGCTGTCAATCCGAGCACAACAAGCTCCCTCGACAATGCGATCGTGGCTTCAAATGTGAATACCTCCGCATTCGGTTATGATCTGAATGCCTACAACTTCACCATCTCAAACTCAACCGTGAGTGGTGGATACTATGGAATGCGGATCAATGGTCAGAACACCTCTAACCGTATCCATGGATTCACTGTGGACAACGTAGAGTTTGTGGATGTTTATGGATATCCTATG
>JAJLJK010000172.1:0-4922 GCA_033844885.1 Bacteroidota bacterium
TCCGGGAAGGAGATCCACGCCCAACCAGGCGATGAAAACAAGGGTCATCACCTCGAGAAGGAAGCGTAGATACCATTTCAAATGCTCCATGGGGCCAAGGTAAAAAAGAAAAACCCCGGGATCTTCACCCCAGGGCCTTTCACTCGCTTGATGAACTAAGAGATCACGATCCGCATGCCTCACATCCATCGGGATCATCGATGGAACAAGCGATGGCATCCTGATCAGAATATTGCTTCACGGCTTCGGCCATTTGTTGAACATTGACCTCGCTGGTGATATCGATCTGGTTGGTGACCTTGGAACTGCTTTCTTTCGCGGTTTCGGCCTTGGAACCTTCCTTCACCTGGTCCTGGCTGTTGATCACAGGTTCTACCTGAGGCTGAGATTGCTTCTGAACAGTGAATTTGATCGCATCTGCTGCAGCCTTGGTTCGCAGGTAATACATACCGGTCTTGAGTCCCTTCTTCCAAGCATAGAAATGCATGCTGGTGAGTTTTCCCATATTGGGATTCTCCATGAAGAGGTTAAGTGACTGGGACTGGTCAATGAACATTCCTCGTTCAGCGGCCATATCGATGATGTCCCTCATCGACATCTCCCACACGGTCTTGTAGAGTTCGCGAATGTTCTCGGGAATCTGCTCGATGTGCTGAATAGAGCCATTGGAGCGAATCAGTTCATTTTTGAGATCATCATTCCACAGACCCAGGTTCACAAGGTCATAGAGCAGGTGCTTGTTGACCACGATGAACTCTCCGGAAAGCACTCGACGGGTATAGATGTTGGACGTATAGGGTTCGAAACACTCATTGTTTCCGAGGATCTGTGAGGTTGAGGCAGTAGGCATAGGAGCCAGGAGCAGAGAGTTACGTACACCAACCTCCATGACCTCTTTCCGAAGCGACTTCCAATCCCACCGACCACTGAGCTCATCTTCGTTGACGCCCCAAAGGTTGAACTGGAATTCACCCTGACTGATAGGAGACCCCTTGAAGGTTTCGTAGGGACCATCCGCTTTGGCCTCATCGCGGGATGCACAAAGAGCCGCGTAATAGATGGTCTCGAAGATATCCTTGTTCAGCTGCTTGGCTTCCGGGCTAGTGAAAGGAAGACGCAGTTTGATAAAGGTATCCGCCAATCCCTGTACACCAAGACCTACCGGCCGGTGACGCATGTTTGAATTACGCGCTTCCGGTACGGGATAATAGTTGCGGTCGATGATCCGGTTGAGGTTCTTGGTCACCCGGTAGGTGATGTCGTAAAGGAGTTGGTGATCGAACTCTCCGTCTTCCACGAACATCGGTAGGGCAAGAGAAGCGAGGTTACAAACAGCTACCTCATCCTTGCTGGTATACTCCATGATCTCTGTACAGAGGTTGGATGAGCGGATCGTTCCAAGGTTCTTCTGGTTGGACTTCTCATTCGCCGCATCCTTGTAAAGCATGTATGGCGTACCGGTCTCGATCTGGCTTTCGATGATCTTCTGCCAGAGCTCACGAGCTCGAATGGTCTTTCTACCACGACCTTCCTCTTCGTACTGAACGTAAAGCTTTTCGAATTTCTTTCCGTAAGAATCATAAAGCCCGGGACACTCATTGGGGTCCATAAGGGTCCAGGTAGAATCTTCCTCCACCCGATTCATGAACAGATCCGGGATCCAAAGGGCATAGAAAAGATCCCTTGCGCGGAGTTCCTCTTTTCCGTGATTTTTCTTCAGGTCAAGGAAAGAGAAGATATCTGCATGCCATGGTTCCATGTAAACGGCAAACGAGCCTTTTCGCTTTCCACCACCCTGATCCACATAACGTGCGGTGTCATTGTAGACCCTGAGCATGGGGACGATCCCATTCGAGGTGCCATTGGTTCCGCGAATGTAGGATCCTGTGGCTCGGACATTGTGAATGCTCAATCCGATCCCACCGGCACTTTGGCTGATCTTTGCGCACTGTTTGAGCGTATCATAGATTCCATCGATGCTATCGTCCTTCATGGTGAGAAGGAAGCAGGAGGACATCTGTGGCTTGGGTGTACCTGAATTGAATAGGGTTGGAGTAGCGTGTGTGAAGTATTTCTTTGACATCAGGTCATAGGTCTCTATGGCCGATTCGATATCATCCTTGTGAATTCCTATGGCAACCCGCATCAACATATGTTGTGGACGCTCGGCGATCTTTCCATTGATCCGGAGTAGGTAGGAACGCTCAAGGGTCTTGAATCCAAAATAGTCATAACCAAAATCACGGTCATATATAAGCGTGCTATCCAGAATCGCAGCATTCTTCTGAATGATCTCATTCACATCATCCGCGATGAGCGGAGAGTGTTTCCCGGTCTTAGGATTGACATATTCGAACAGGTCCTTCATGGTTTCGCTGAAGGACTTGGTGGTATTCTTGTGGAGGTTGGAAACAGCGATCCTTGCGGCGAGTTGAGCAAAGTCGGGATGACGAACAGTTAGCGAGGCAGCAACCTCGGCAGCGAGGCTGTCCAGTTCGGAGGTGGTCACACCGTCATAGATCCCCTCGATCACCTTCATGGCTACCGATACAGAGTCCACGTGGTCAGAAAGACCATAGCAGAGTTTTTGGATCCTGGCGGTGATCTTGTCGAATTTCACGGCCTCCTTTCGGCCGTCGCGCTTGATTACATACATCTTGGGTGAGTTTGTTAGGTGTTGTTGGATGGGTTAGAAATCGTCGTCGAAACTGAAGGTGTTCTGCTTTTCTTCGACCTTTTGGCCTACCCCGGCCTTTCGGTAATCGCTGACGCGCTTTTCGAAGAAATTGGTCTTTCCCTGAAGGGAGATCATCTCCATGAAATCAAAGGGATTCTCCACGTTGAAGACCTTTTCACAATTCAATTCGACCAGGAGGCGGTCGGCCACGAATTCGAGGTATTGGACCATCAACTTGGAATTCATTCCGATGAGGTCCACAGGAAGGGATTCGGTGATGAATTCTCTTTCGATATCCAGAGCCTCAGTGATGATCTGGGTGATCCGCTCCTTTGGAACCTTGTTGACGAGGTGTTCATTGTGAAGGTGACAGGCAAAGTCGCAGTGCATGCCTTCATCGCGTGAGATCAACTCATTGCTAAAGGTGAGTCCTGGCATGAGTCCGCGCTTCTTTAGCCAAAAGATCGAGCAGAATGATCCGCTAAAGAAGATCCCTTCTACCGCGGCAAAAGCGACCAGACGCTCGGCGAAACTCGGAGACTCGATCCAGCGCAAGGCCCACTCCGCCTTTTTCTTGATTGCATCAAAATTCTCGATTGCGTGGAAGAGACGATCGCGATCCTCGGGATCCTTGATGTAAGTATCGATCAACAATGAATAGGTCTCACTGTGGATGTTCTCCATCATGATCTGAAATCCATAGAAGAACTTGGCTTCGGTATACTGGACCTCATTGACGAAGTTCTCGGCTAGATTTTCATTGACGATCCCGTCACTGGCAGCAAAGAAGGCGAGGATGTGTTTGATGAAATATCGTTCATCATCATTGAGCTTGTTATCCCAGTCACTGACATCCTGATGAAGGTCGATCTCTTCGGCGGTCCAAAAACTGGCTTCGGATTTCTTATAGTACTCCCAAATATCATGGTGTTCGATCGGAAATAACACGAATCGGTCTTTGTTCTCTCTGAGAATCGGTTCCTCCTTTTGCATTTTTGTAAGCGTTTGATCGTTAGACAGTTATTGAGGGGCGATATTGTTAATATCGCTCTAATGTGCTGATATCCAGTGTTATGTGGTTTGGTTTGATCCCTTCGACGCGAGGCCTTTTGTCCAAGGTCGATTACAAATATTTCGATTGCATCCCTGCCACACAATGAAAGGTTATTCACAATCGATGTATACTTTTCAACAAGGAAAAAGAAGAGGGAGGCTTGAATCCCTGATGGGTATTGAAGAGAAAAAAAATCAAGCCGAAATCGGCCGATTATTTGAAAAGAAATTCACACGAATTGTTAATTACTCAAGGTCGATGCCCTTGTTCCCAGGCCTTGGCAACCTCTTCCAATTCGGAATACCATTGCTCCCCATATTTGCGGATCAGAGAATCTTTCAGGAAACGGTATACAGGTACCTTGAGTTCATGACCGAGATCACATGCCGGAGAGCAGATATCCCATTTGTTGTAGTTCACTGCTTCGAATGTGGTGTACCGGGTAATGCGGATGGGATATAGGTGACAGGAGATCGGTTTTTTGAAGGGAATCCGCTTTTCTTCCCAGGCTTTTTCGATCGCACATTTGGCGACCTTTCCTTCAAAGATGACATAGGCACATTCCTTGCCTTTGACCAGGGGCGTCACTTTCTCTCCGTCCCAGTCCACGACGGAAGTACCTTGTTCTTCGACGGCTGCGATCCCTTCAGGACGCATGTATTCGCGAACAATGGGGTAGATCTCTTTCAAGAGGTCCACCTCGTTCTTTTCGAGGGGTGCTCCGGCATCCCCTTCGATACAACACGCACCGTGGCAAGCACCAAGGTTGCAAACAAACTCCTTTTCGAGGACATCCTCACTTACTAAAGCATTTCCGATCTCAATCATATTGCAAAGGAACGAAAGGGAATTTGGAATTGACCCCCAAAGTATCGTGAGAGGATTAGGGAATTCAGTAATCAGTATTCAGTATTCAGAATTCAGTATTCCAAATTCTTAATCATTCTTCATTCTCAATTCTCAATTCTCAATATTTCTCACCATTCACTCCTCACGTCATATTTCATTCTATTCTAAATTTTTCATTCTTCACTCTAAATTCTACTCATAACTCACTTCTCCTTTCTCCCTACCTCTTCATCCAAGTTCAAATGCCTTACTTTTGCCGGAAATTTGGATGGTTTGAACTTCAGCGAGATCATTTCGGCGACCATGGTTCTCTTTGCGGTGATCGATATTCTGGGGAGTATT
>JAJLJK010000173.1:0-5844 GCA_033844885.1 Bacteroidota bacterium
CTTGATGTTCATGTCCTTACTGTGGATGAAAGGCATGCCAGCTACATGCAAATGGATGAAAGTTTGCTGAAAGAGGTCTCTCCGAAGATCCATGTCCATCGGACCCGATCCTTTGAACCAATCAACCTGTACGCGAAGCTGGTAGGTAAGAAAAATGTCCCTACGGCCGGATTTGCCAATGTGGACGAACAAAAGCTATCTCAAAAGATCGCGAGTTCCATCAGGAGCCACCTTTTCATTCCTGATCCCCGAAAGGGTTGGAATCGTTATGCATACCGCAGGGCATGTGAGATCATCGAAGAACAGGATATTGACGTGGTCATTACCACGAGTCCCCCCCATTCCACTCAGCTCATAGGAATGAAACTGAAGTCCCGGTACGGGATCAAATGGATCTGCGACCTTCGTGACCCATGGACCGATATCTATTATTACAAGAGCCTCGGCCATTCTCCGATCTCCAGGGCATTCGACAAAAAATTGGAAAAGGCGGTCCTTTCCACGGCGGATCATATTCTCACGGTGAGTGACAGTCTCATTGACCTTTTCCTTGAAAAATCCCCTACGTTGAGGCGCGAGGGTTTCACTCTGATCCCCAATGGATATGATGAAGATGACTTTTCCTCCATTGAAGAAGTGAAAAGCACCGGAGAACTCCTTATCACCTACACCGGAACCATGTCTGGAATTTACCGACCGGAAACGCTTTTTCAGTCTTTGAGATCGGCATTGGATGCCACACCAGGGATCCATGCAAGGTTACAGATCGTTGGACATATCGCAGAGGATATTATGGAGCAGATCAAATCCCTTGACCTTTCTGTGGACTACCTGGGGATGGTCCCTCACGATAAGGTGGTCATCTACCAACAAAGCGCCGATATTCTTCTATTGGTGATCCCAGCGATTGAGAATGCAAAAGGGATCCTAACAGGAAAGATCTTCGAATATCTAGCCACAAGAAACCAGATCGTATGTCTTGGTCCGGAGGATGGAGATGCTGCAGCGATCCTTGAACGGACAAAGCTGGGGAAAACCTTTTCAAGAAACCATAGCGACCAACTTACCGAACATTTCAAGCTCCTTTTCAGGAATTGGCAGAAGGGTGTTTCTCCCCTCCCCAATGAAGAGGAGATCCTGACCTTCTCACGACGCCGGCAGGCCCAGGTCATTGTTGACCTGATCCAGGAAGGCCAGACTGGGAATTGATCCACCCCTTTTAACATAAGTTTAGCGCAGGTCTCGATCCATCAAAGATACTTTGATGGCATCCTCTATGTTCTTTGTACAACCACCTGCAGGATGGTCTTCTTTCATCAACCTAAAACCGATCCAAACATGGAAATCCGGAAGAACCATCTATTTATCAAGATCTTCATCATCTTATTGATCGCCCTGGTGCTAGTGATCCCAACCAATATGATCCAGAACATGGTCGTGGAAAGGGATCAATATCGAGAACAGGCTGTTCAAGAGATCAGTTCAAAATGGGGAGAGGAGCAAACCATTAGCGGACCCATTTTGGCAGTTCCCTTCTCTCGCTTTGAGTGGCGACCCACTGAAACCAAGGGAAACCGGCAAAAGGTCAGGGTCAAGGACATGCTATACATTTTGCCTGAAGACTTAAAGATCAACGGCACAGTCCATCCCGAAAAGAGATATAGGGGTATCTATGAGGTGGTGGTCTATCAATCTCATTTGAAAATGGAGGGGACCTTTCAGCTACCCGACATCACCGGAATGGATCTGGACACCTCCATGATCCATTGGGAAAATGCCAAAGTGCTTCTTGGGGTGAGTGACCTTAAAGGAATTGACGAGAAGGTCAAACTGGTATGGAACGGTGTCCATCATGAATTTCAACCCGGTTTGCCACATTATGGGGTGATCCAAAAGGGGATCCAGACCCCGGTGAATATGGATGGCACTTCCAAAGAACCGATCCGCTTTTCCACTGAGGTCAGTATCCGCGGAAGCGAAAATCTCTTTTGCCTCCCGGTTGGCCAAACCTCTGAGATCGTCCTCTCCTCAACCTGGCCTGATCCCAAATTCACAGGATCCATCTTACCGAAATTGAGGGATGTCAGCGATCAGGGATTCACAGCACAGTGGAATGTGCTTGATCTGAATCGCAATTACCCCCAGATCTGGACAGGGGGAAATGATGATCTGGATGACGCATCACTTGGAATTGAACTACTCACACCGGTGGATACCTATCAAAAGACCTATCGAAGTGCGCGATATGCGATCCTATTCATCGCACTGACCTTTACCGCCTTTTTCTTTGTGGAGGTCATCAAAGGAAAAAGAATGCATCCTGTTCAATATGGCCTTGTAGGCGCTGCACTGATCCTTTTTTACACCCTTCTTCTATCCATCTCCGAACACTTGAATTTCAACATTGCCTATGGGATTGCTTCCATTTCAACCCTATCACTGATCTCCATCTATGTGTCTTCGGTTCTGAGGTCAAGGGCACTTGCAGGATTGGTGTCTCTTGTTCTGGTCATCTTGTATGCATTCCTCTTCGTGACCCTTCAACTTCAGGACTACGCACTCTTGATGGGAAGCATTGGTTTGTTCACCACTCTGGGGATCGTCATGTACTTCTCACGAAAGGTGAAGTGGGAGGAGCCTACGGAGGCGTCTGAAAGGTGACAGGGATCACCTAAGACTAAGGGAAAATAATCGATCTTGAACTCTGTTTTCTGTGCTATTTTCCTTACATTAAAAGGAGAACAAAAATTCAACAAATGGCAATTCTGAATGGAAAAGTGGCCTTGGTCACAGGTGCGGGATCGGGTATCGGAAAAGCGATCGCGCTCAAATACTCTGGCGAGGGGGCCAATGTGGTCATTTCCGATATTAACGAAGAGCACGGCAAGGATACCGTCGCATTGATCCAAGAAAAAGGCGGCAAGGCAATCTTCGTCAAGGCAGATTCTTCTTCTCCATCCGATAACGAATCCTTGGTTACCAAAACTGTGAAGGAGTTTGGAAGGCTTGATATCGCATGTAATAATGCAGGGATCAGTGGACCCATAGCCCCTATAGGTGAGTATGATATCGAGGGATGGAATAAGGTGATCGGGGTGAATTTGAGCGGTGTATTCTATGGAATGCGATATCAGATCCCGGCGATGTTGAAGAACGGTGGGGGAAGTATCGTGAATATCGCCTCCATTCTGGGTCAGGTCGGGTTTGCACAATCCTCTGCCTATGTTGCGGCAAAACACGGAGTCGTCGGTTTAACCAGAAATGCAGCTATCGAGTATGCCAAGCAAGGAATAAGGGCTACGTCGGTAGGTCCCGCATTCATCAAGACTCCATTGGTGGAAGAGAACCTCGATGAGGAGACCCTCAAGTACCTCGAAAACATCACGCCTCAGGGGCGCCTTGGTGAACCCGAAGAAGTGGCAGAGTTGGTACTCTTCCTCAGCTCACCTGCTGCTTCCTATATCAATGGAGGATATTTTCCCGTTGATGGGGGGTACATGGCACAGTGAACGAAAAAAAACTGTTCTAAACCTTGGGCCATCGGGTAAATTTCAGGTGGCACTTTTTATTTCTATGGTCTGTCTTTTTATTCCAAACATTTGCGGAAATTTGCGTTTGATTATTAGAACATCATGAAACGAGCCCTACTCATTTTCCTTCTTACTTTACCGGCTCTCGGCTTTTCGCAGGAACTTCTGGAAAAGTCGAAGTGGTATCATGGCGTTGGGGTATCCGGTATGGGAATGATGTGGGGTTATAATTCGGAAGGAACGCTCACTCTGAAGCCGTTCCTCTTTGAATATTATCCAATCAAGGATTACTATCTCAAGACCTCGGTCAACATTTTCAATTATAATACGGATCCCTATAAGCAGGAGATCCTTCCAGGATTCTTTTGCCCTCAAGGCGATTGCGATCTATTTGGAAGGATCAGTGAATGGGACCTCCTCCTGGGTATTCGTCCCCAGGTCGGTCGATTCATCTTTCAGGCAGGAGTAGGCCCAAGTCTGGTCTGGCATGAATACCCGGATGATGATTTTGGCGAGGGGTTGGCCTTAAAAAATGATCGTATACCAAATATTGTCACCTCTCAGATAACTTTGAAATATGAGGCTGGGGTGCGTTTTCTTATCAATCCTGATAATCCAAGATCCGTTTGGTCCTTTGGCCTTCGGTATGAGGAGAATTTCAACCCATCGCTTGAATTTCGCGTCATATCCTTCGGATTGATGCTCCAGACCCCATAAAAAAACCCCGCAGTTGCGGGGTTGATCGTATCTAGAAAGGTATTAGGCCTCTACTGGCACCTCTACCTTGGCAAGCTGTACCTCTCCGTCAAGCTTAATTTCATCGCTGACAAGCAAGTTTCCTGCTTCATTCACCACGTGAAACTTCAGACCGAAGTCCTTGCGGTTCAACTTCCCCTTAAAAGAGAATCCTGCTTTGGTATTTCCCCAGGGATCAACGGCAACCCCTCCTACCTCAACTCTGAGGGTCACGGGTCGGGTGACATCGCGGATGGTCATTTCTCCTTTGAGATCATATTCATTGCCCTCCACATTCTCGATCGAGTTCCCTCTAAAGGAAAGAGTGGGAAATTCCTCTGCATTGAAGAAGTCGTCGGAACGCAAGTGATTATCACGATCAGAGCTTCCGGTGTCCACAGAGGCGACCTGAGCCTCGAACTGGAATGATGCTTTGTTGAAATCATCCCCTTCAGTGATCACCTCACCAGAAAACTCTTTGAATGTTCCGGTCACAGTGGTGATCATCAAGTGCTTTGCCTTGAAATGAATGTTGGTGTGCGTGTTGTCGATGGTCCACTTTTGCTTACTCATATCTCTACATTTTTTCAGTTAAACATCATTGATACTCAATCAATGTTGTAACAAAGATATAAATCAATGTTTAAACATCGTTCTATTTCTCATCACTTTTTTCAATGACTCGATAGAGGTTGGTAGGGAATGGCTCCGTATGGAAATGCAGGCAATGTTTATCTTGCCCCGAAAGAAACCCGACATGCGATTTATTCTCTTGTTGCTGGGATTGTCGACAAGCCTGATGACGGCTGCACAATCCCGATTCATGGAGGTCACCCGATCTGAATTGATGGGAAAGTTCGAACCCGCAGATCACCCTGGATTTGTGGAGCTAGAGGGCCGCTATGCCACCCGTGGGGGCACCTACCTCCGCCGCGAAGCCGCGGAGGCATTTCGCCGAATGGCGGAAGCGGCCCGTCGCGATGGGATCATCTTACAGGTCGTCAGCGGTACCCGCAACTATGCCTATCAGGTGGACATATGGAATAGGAAATACCAGTCCTTCGATGGGTCCAGGGAGCGTAGGGTGGAAAAGGTCCTACTCTACTCCTCCATGCCAGGGACCTCACGACATCATTGGGGCACGGATGTCGATATCAATACGGTGGAACCTGAGTATTTCGATTCTTCTGAAGGCCGTCGGGTATACCGCTGGTTGCAGGCCAATGCTCATCAATACGGGTTTTACCAGCCATACACATCCAATGACGAGGACCGGCCGGAGGGTTATAAAGAAGAGAAATGGCATTGGTCGTACCTCCCACAAGCAGAGATCTTTCTGCGGGCCTTCAATCGGGTGGTAGATTATGAAGACATCGAAGGTTTTGAAGGATCTGAGCTTGCCAACGAGAATAAGGTTCTCGAAAACTTCGTGAATGGGATCGATCCCAAGCTCCTCTATACCTTTCCACTATGAAATGGGGATTCGTTCCTTTCATTCTCTTTTCCATGTTCGTTCATGGGCAAAATCAGCGATTCTCCAAGGTTTCGGGGTATCCTGGTTCAGGTCCCTGGGAACCTT
>JAJLJK010000174.1:0-2290 GCA_033844885.1 Bacteroidota bacterium
TCCTCTTCGAACCGGTCGGATCGCAAAATAGATCACCGGAAGGTCGAAACGACGGGCATAATATTCGATCCCGTGTAAGGCCGGAAGTCTCGACCCAAAGAAATCGACCCAGTAGGCTCGCTCCAGATTGGAGGGATTCTGATCTCCAACAAGCATGAAGTATGCTTTTTTACCGACAAACCGTTTAAATGCCTGACCGGTCTCGGTGGTTGCTGCGAGGTGGATCCCGAACCGAGATCGGGTCTCCTTGAAGTAGTCGTTCAACCGTTGATTCTTGATCGGCTTGAAAATCCCGACCATGGGCCTCAGCGTATGAGTGCACAAAGAAGTGGCTCCCCATTCCCAATTCCCTAGATGGCCGGAACAGATTATGGCTCCGGTTCCTTCCCGTTCGAATTCGCGCATGACCTCCTTATGAAGGACCTTGTACCTGCGGGTCAATTGTTTTCTGGTCATCGAGATCCCTTTGAAGGTCTCAAGGAACAGGTCACAAAAGAAATGATAGAAGTCGCGCTCGATCTTTCTGGCTTCTCCTTTATCGATATCCGGAAAGGCCTTTCGGATATTTTGCCTCACCACCGATTTGCGATATCCGACCACCCTGTAAATGAAGAAATACAGAACATCCGAAAACCGATAGATCCACCGGAAGGTCATCCACCGAAGAAGGGCAACAAATGCACGTACGATATAGTAGCCGATCATTTTCCTGAATTGCTCCTGCAAAGCAAAGAAAAAGGCGCCAATCATAGGTTGGACCCATATTTGAGATTGTGAACCAAATCCTTTGAGAACGGGTTAGTTTTTTACCTTTGCAGTGGATTTAGATTAAATCTAAATAGAGTATGATAAACGTTTCTGAAACCGCCAAGATCAAGATCATCTCCCTATTAGGGGAAGAAGGTCGGTCGTTGGAATCATCCTATATAAGGGTCGGCGTCACCAGTGGCGGGTGTTCTGGCCTTTCCTACAAAATGGAATTCACTGGAGACCTTCACGATGGTGATCAGATCTACGAGGACCAGGGCGTGAGGATCCTGGTCGATAAAAAGAGTCTTCTTTACCTTTTGGGCACCACCCTCGAATACAGCGGTGGACTCAACGGAAAAGGCTTTTTCTTCAATAATCCCAATGCTACCCGAACGTGTGGCTGTGGGGAGAGCTTTGCAGTATGAAACAGGAGGAGAAAAGCATGAGTGATAGCGATCAGCTTCTCGAAAAGGTTACCCGATCCGAGTATAAATATGGTTTTTACACCGATATTGAATCGGACCGTGCTCCGAATGGAATATCAGAAGAGATCATCCGATTCATCTCGGCCAAGAAAGAAGAGCCGGAATGGATGACGGAGTGGCGTCTTGATGCATATAGGAAATGGACTGAAATGGTGGAGCCCGAATGGGCCAATGTCACTTACAAGAAACCCAACTTTCAGGACATCTCGTATTACGCGGCTCCCAAAAAGAAAAAAGGGCCTGACAGTTTGGACGAGGTTGACCCGGAACTACTCAAAACCTTTGAGAAGCTTGGGATCAGCATCGAAGAGCAAAAGCGCCTAACCGGTGTGGCCATGGACGTGGTCGTCGATTCCGTCTCGGTTGCAACGACATTCAAGGCCAAACTCGCCGATTTGGGGATCATTTTTTGCTCCATGAGTGAGGCCATCAAGAATCACCCCGAACTGGTCAAAAAGTACCTCGGGACCGTGGTTCCCAAATCTGATAATTTTTACGCAGCGCTGAATTCGGCGGTATTTACCGATGGGTCATTCTGCTACATCCCCAAAGGGGTGAGATGTCCAGTGGAACTAAGTACCTACTTCCGGATCAACGAGGCGGGTACGGGACAGTTCGAAAGAACACTGGTCATTGCCGATGAAGGCTCATATGTCAGTTATTTGGAGGGATGCACAGCTCCCCAACGTGATGAGAACCAGCTTCACGCCGCCGTGGTTGAGCTGATCGCTCTGGATGATGCCGAGATCAAATACTCTACTGTTCAGAACTGGTATCCCGGTAATGACGAAGGTAAAGGCGGGGTCTTCAATTTCGTGACCAAACGCGGTCTCTGCGAAAAGAACGCAAAGATCAGCTGGACTCAGGTCGAGACCGGCTCTGCGGTCACCTGGAAATATCCCTCTTGTATCCTCAAAGGAGACAATTCGATCGGTGAGTTCTATTCGGTGGCTGTGACCAACAACTATCAGCAGGCAGATACCGGAACCAAGATGATCCACCTGGGTAAGAACACCAAGAGTACGATCATCTCGAAAGGGATCTCTGCCGGGAAA
>JAJLJK010000175.1:0-1886 GCA_033844885.1 Bacteroidota bacterium
GACCATTAAAAAGGCCGATAAGATCCTGGTGATGGAATCCGGTAAAGTGGTGGAGGAAGGAAAGCACCAGGAGCTACTGGACAAGAAGGGCTACTACGCACGGCTCTACGAAATGCAATTCAAGCAAGAAGAGATCTTCGAATAAGAACAACCGTACCAAATGGGTGTTTTATTCTTTTTCAATTTGGTTTATATGATAAACTAGTTTATTTTTATGAAAAATTAATGAGTTATGAATGATCCTATGAATGAAGAAAGATCCTTTGAGGTCATCCGTGAGATGATCCAACGAACCCGATACAACTTGGTGGACGATGTTTTCTATTACTTGTTTTGGGGTTGGCTGGTTCTCGGAGCCGGACTGATACAGCTCGCATTGATCTTATTAGACAATCCCTACAATTACCTGCCATGGATCATCCTAATGCCCCTTGGAGGATTGGTGACCTTTTTCTATTCCAGAAAGAAAGATCAGGGCAAACGACACACCACCATGGTGGATAAGGCCATGATGTATGTCTGGACTGGATTTTTGGTGGTTCTGCTCCTTACGTTGGTCCTTTCCGTCCATGTGGGATGGTCATTGACCTATGTGTATGTTATGGGGCTCTATGGTCTGGGAACCTTCATTACCGGAGGTATGCTGAATTTCAAACCTCTGGTGATAGGTGGCATCCTAAGTTGGGTCATGGCCGGGCTCGGATTCTTTCTGGTGTCCTCCGATTTTATTTACATGCTCATACTCCTTCTGATCAGTATCACGGTCTCCTATCTTATTCCGGGTTATTTATTGAAAAAACAGGGCAAGCATGAGGTTTAAGGACCTGGACCCTATACTGCATCAGCAATTACGTCTTCAGATCATTTCCTTGCTCGCGGGTACAGAGAAGGCCGATTTCAACTTTCTACTGGAAGAAACAGGTGCCAGCAAGGGAAACCTGAGTGTACAAATCAAGAAGCTGCAGGAAGTCGGATATATTGAAGTGATCAAGGGATATCGGAACAACTACCCCTTGACCGAATGTTCTCTGACCCCCAAGGGGAGAAAGGCCTTCGAGATCTACGTCGAATCGATCGAGAACTATTTCAGGGCGGTCAATAAGGACTCAGGGAAAAAGAAAAGCTGAACTAAAGAACCAGGCCTGTAATCCATCGGATCGGAGATAAACCCCTCCTCTACATTCCAATCCCCTGAAGGACCATTTTGTACGAGGGATTGATGCAATTCCCAGCGAAGGCATCCAGCGAAAGCCCAAACCGAATTTCTGACTGTAAAATGCACTCAGATCATAGTCTGAAGTATAGAACACCTCGGTCGGCGAATGCAATTGATAGGGAGCAAACCAGCTGGCAGCTTGTTGTTGGTACCATCGGTAAAAGGGGGATAGAGAAAAGGTTGGTGAGAATTGGATAGGAATCTCGGCCGAGAGTGAAGGAGCCTTGATGTCCCAATCATCCCAATAATACCCAACAGAGAATCGACCGATGAGATCGGTCATCAACTGTGTTCGAAAATCCATTTGAATGGGGATCTTGGTTCTGGAACCCGGAAGGTTTTCCACCGCAAGAGAACCATCGGTGAAGTAAACCCGGTGAAAACTTGTCGCCAAAAGACCCGTCTGGTGGACCACATCCCCCGAAAGGGAAAGATTGGATGAATTCCCGGTAAAGAAGGTCACACTACCTCCTATTCGATAAGAGGTCCGTTTATAGGTATCATACCATTCGCGGTATCTCAATTCGACCGGATAGATCAGCTCCTGACCCGTTCCATCCTCCAGCCAACCCCAACGGCAATCGTCCCAGTATCCATTTGCCTCGATCACAAAGGTTCCATAACGGTGGAACCCTGTCAAGCCAATTCCCAAACCCAGGCTTCGATAATC
>JAJLJK010000176.1:0-14590 GCA_033844885.1 Bacteroidota bacterium
ATGAACTCCTTTGTAGGTCGGATCAAAAGAAGCATCACCAATAAGCAGGTCAAGGGCAATATTACTGGGAAAGGGATTGGGCACAAAGTTCCATCCACGACCTGAGTTGGTGACTGAAGAGGTGTCCGGATCCCAACTGTAAGATAGATTATAGGTTTTGGAGGTGGTATTCACCGTTCCGGAGGCTTGAATTGGATTTCTGGTCACAGGGTGGGTCTGATCCGGATTGGACCATATGATATAGGCCTTATCAAGGCTGGCCGCACTCCAATCAGTAGCTCCTAACCACCCTACGGCGCTATCATTCACTCCTGCATTGACTCTGGAGGCATCATAGGAAAATGCATTCACTTGGCTCGGCTGGGGATTGGACACAGTAGACAATCCGTTGATATCCCCCAATGTTCCCGTGGGAAAAGGAAAACCAAAGTGTCTCCAGGCTCCAAGGGATGTATTGACCAGATACCTCTCAATGGTGATTGTACCATTGATGGTCCCTGAGGAGATATCTATGACCCCTTGGTTTCCGGCTTCGGATCCAATGATCAATTTTCCGTTGGTATTCAGCGTAGAAGTGGAATTCAGAGTGATCTCGCTTAGAGATCTAATTGAATCCCCTTCTGAGCGGATGGTCAATGAGGGACAAGAAAGAGAGAATGTTGTGGGACTGATATCAAAGGTTCCCGCTCCATCGATCAGGATCGATTGTGAACCTGTTCCGTTGAAGAACAAGGTACTATTCATCGTCAGTGTATTTCCTGTGCCGATCACTCGCATGGAAATGGTGCTGGTATCCTCAACGCCTGAAATATCAAAGAAAAAACCATCAGCACTGAAAGACGCACCATTTTGCAACACTAGATTCCTAACTACTCCGCCCAAAAGAGGGTTCAAAATGAAAGTTCCACCATCAACATTCAATTCTCCATTGATGTCAAAGTTGGAAGCTACATCCAGAGTTCCAAGAATATGAAGGTTCAAATCAACATTCGTGGCATTTCCAGAAAGGTATCCGGCTGAGGTTGAGGTCACCTCGATCGTAGGAAATGGCGCTGTTGAGGAGGCTATTGTCCCACTTACCAAATAATCTCCTCCTGAGAAGATCACCGGGGTTTGTCCGCCGGTATTTGAAAAGTCTAAACAACCATTGGCATTCAACCCAGCTCCTGACCCCGCAGTCCAAATGCTGGAGGTAATTGTAAGGACGGCAGACGAGTTCCACATGACCGCACCTCCGGATTGGACGTTGAGATCGGCAATGGTGGCGGAAACATTGAGAACCACCTCTGCCCCACTGGGTATCACTACCGAATCACCCGCTGCAGGAATTCCTGCTGGTGACCAGGTGGCCGAATTGTTCCAGTTCCCCGAACCGGAATTCGCAGTGAAGGTCGCTGCGGTGGCAGCCAATACAGCAAAAATGAAAAGGAAAGAAAGTAAGAATCTTCTCATAGCACTTTAGGTATTTACTCAAAAATACCTTTCCGTATTAGAAGAAGAACCTATTCTATCACTCAGTTACTAAACGAGTTATAAACAAAACTAATGTTCCTGACCCTTTTAGAATTTCAAGATCCTTGATTCTTTTCCTGAAATGACCTTCATCATTTGAATACCGGGTTTATCAAACTCGGTAAGGTCCAAGCGATCTTGGGAATACGCTTTCATCTGACCAAGCAAGGCTCCGGTGATATCATAGATCTCAATATCGACCACCTCATTATCTGGAAGAATCAGGATCTTCCCCTGGTCGGTCTGAGCAACAAAAATATCTCTCAGTTGAGATTCCTGAAGTCCTACAGAAAGGGCATTCAGGTGAAGAACAAACCGATCCTTAAGATCTGACTGATGATAAACGAAGGAATAGGGACCGGTTCGAAGGTCATGAAAGCGATTGGACTTACGGTCCTCGAGATAAATGATACTATTTGGATTGAACTCATCAGCCTGGATGGACATTTTATAGTCCATTCCATCCAAATATCCTTCAAAACCAATACTTACATGATGGTCCAATTTGGATTTTGAAAGTGCATTGATGGACATCTCGACATTTCCATCGATAATGAATAAGCTTGGAACCTCTTCTACCCATGAGATGAGTTTGTAGGCATCGTATCCATTATCCAATCCATCGGTCACACCATCGGCCAAATAGATCACAATATTATCGGTCCGATCCGCATCATCCACCACATTAACGCGGAGCAGATCGAAGCCAGGCTGAGTCTTCAGTGAGGGGTAGCCAAGTGTATTGATCTCGCAATGTGAGGTCTGGAGATCGATCGACTGTCCACTTGTATTGGCCTTTACCCAGAAACCTCCAAACATTGGGATATGATGGGCATTGGGCGAAAGTGCGGTGGCATTTGTGTTGTAATTGATCACCCCTGTTCCGGTGATCGCTCGATATTGTTGCGTGTTGGCATCGTAAATATGAACCGCTTTATAACTCAAAGGAAAGGCAACAACGTCCGCTAGGAGAATATTACTGGCAATATTGGAAGCAAAGGGGTTGGGAATGAAATTCCACCCTTGTGAATTCGCAGCATTGGCGTCTGGATCGAATGTGTTCACAAGATTATAGGTTCGATCCGTTGTGTTGACCACACCCGTAATGGAAATAGGATTCTGGCTGACGGCGAATGGGGATCCAGGTCTTGAATAGATCGCATATGCCTGATTCAACAATGCAGTATTCCAATTGGAAACCCCTGCCCAGCCATTGGCAGTATCATCTCCACGGTTGGTGGCATCCCAGTAATAGGCATTGATCTGAGCGGTCGAAGGACTTGAGATCGTTCCCAATCCTACTAGATCTCCCAGATTTCCAGATAGGAATGGAAATCCAAATTGTCTCCAACCGGTGATATTTGGATCCTTCAAACTGCGCTCCACCGTAAGGTTCCCGGTGATGGTACCAATTCCCGCGTTATAAGCGATCTGGCCGTAAGTGGTATCATTGAGCGATACCAAACGGATCATATCATTGGTCACCAGGGTGGATAAAACATCTACCTGCAGTTCATTCGAAATGTTGAGAGGACTGGAAGAGGTGGCATCCAGGGTGACCGTATGGGCATCCAGGATCTGAAGATTATCGATCTGAAGGGTATCCGAATTGGCCAACAGGATACTTTGATTGGTTGTTCCTCGAAAGATCAATAGCCCGTTGTTGTCGATCATGTTCCCACTTCCGGAAACTCGGAATGCTACAGAACCTCCACCGGCTTCGACCCCATTCATTTCAAAGACCACCCCATTGTGGAAAACCTGGGCTCCGTTAAGAAGACTGGCATTCCGACAGGTCACCCCATTGAAGGTATTGATGGTCAGAACGCCTCCATCTACCTGAATACCTCCAGAGATCGTCAACGCTTTATCCACAATAAGGGTATCTCCCGTAATGATCTCAAAGTTCACGTCTACCGGACTTGGGTTCGTGGACAAATAGGTGGTGGTACCTGAGAACCTCCAAATGGAATAAGGTGAGGTCGATGGCATATTGGTCAGACTTCCGTCGATCTGCAACGCCCCGGAAAGGATCAGGTCGGCATTTCCCCCAGCATTACCTGTGAAATCAAGAGTGCCACTTGCCCCTACTGTGAGGTCCCCTGTGATCGTCAGACTATTACCGGGAAGGACAAGTGTTCCATTGGTCACATCCAGATTGACGATGGATGCGTTCACATCCAATGTGATAGTATGAGAAGCATTGTTGATGACAACATCATCCGAAGGGCCCGGAATCACGCCACCAGCCCATGTGGATGCATTATTCCAATTTCCGGAGGCTACCGACGTGATCACGGCTGCTTGGCTCGTGGCGGTAAGAAGGACGAAAATGAATAGTACTATCTTTTTCATGGAGTATTTTTTTGTAAAAATAGGTTACCCAACTGTTTGTTTCTGTACGAACTCAACAGTTTTTCCTAAAATACTCAAAATGAAACGATAGAGCTAGAAAATTCGCCTATCCTTCACAATAACAGGATAAAATGCTCCTCATGGGCCTTTTTCCCATGGAAACATAGAGCGCTTCTTTGAAGGTTCGCTCCATCATGTAGGGAGAAAGAGGTTGTTCCACCTCTGAAAGTTGAGGGAAGACATCCCTGAGCTGCGCATCCCATTGATCATGAAAGCGAAGGAGGTCATCCGGATACACGACCCTTCGATCCACACCCGGCTCAGGGTATGCCTCGAATGGTGTAGTGAGGTTCAGATAACCATAGTCATCGGTCAATTCCTCACCCGGATGGATATCACGGATAGCGATCTCAAAATTGTATGCCGTGGTCAGGCAATTACTTTTGAAACTGTGGTTGACGAACCTACCGTGGTCCCAACATAGGACATGTCGACCTTTGTGATCCCTGAAGGAGTACTTATCGAGAACCTCCTGAAAGGGGCCCGTTAAGCGCTGAACTTGTTGGGGAGTAAAAACTTGATCCAAGGGATCCAGAACCCAGGTGATGGTTCCCCTTGGAATGAATTGGGTGGCGACCACCCCGAAGCCAATCATTTCATTGATGAAACGGACCTCCGTATGCGGATGCATCATAGAAAAAAACACCCTTAAATGGTTAAATAAAAGTAATCAAGTGTCCTTCATGTTGTACAGACCCCGAATAAATTATTTTTGTGGAACTTTCAAGGCAACCTTTTCAACAAATAAAGGTTGATACGAAGAACCAAAACCAAAGGAAATGGAGCAGCAAATGCCTGAAAAGCCGTTCAGGCGTTTCTTTTCGATGATCAAGGCGGATAAAAAGGATATCTATTATATATACCTTTTTGCGATCCTGAACGGGGTGATCAACCTATCCCTTCCTCTTGGGATACAGGCTATCATCAATCTGGTCATGGGGGGGCGTGTTTCATCCTCCTTCATTCTTCTGGTATCCGTTGTACTTCTGGGGATCATCTTCACCGGAATCCTACAGATCCTTCAGATGTCCATCACCGAATTGATCCAACAAAGATTATTTGCACGTTCGGCGTTTGAATTCAGCTACCGAATACCACGGATCAAGACCCAAAAGCTCCTTCAGTACCACCCCCCAGAGCTGGTCAATCGTTTCTTTGATACCCTCACCGTGCAGAAAGGGCTTCCAAAGATCCTGATGGATGTCAGCACATCACTTCTGCAGATCTTTTTTGGATTGCTTCTTCTCAGTTTCTACCACCCGTTCTTTATCATGTTCGGGGCGTTTCTGGTGGTTCTTGTGGTGCTGATCTTTCGATTCACCGGTCCCAATGGATTGCGGACCTCATTGTTGGAAAGTGACTACAAATACAAGGTCGCTTTTTGGCTGGAGGAGCTCGCCAGGAACTTCGGCTCATTCAAACAAGCCGGAAAGACCGACCTTCCCAACAGCCGGACGGATGAATATTCGCAAGGTTACCTGGAAAACCGGAAGGCCCATTTCAAGGTCTTAATGCAACAGTTCGCAGGAATCATCGGTTTCAAGGTCTTCATTACGGGAGGATTGCTTCTGATCGGAGGCTTATTGGTGATCAATAACCAGATCAATGTCGGTCAGTTCGTGGCCTCTGAGATCGTGATCCTGATCATCATCAACTCCATTGAGAAACTCATACGGACTTCCGAGTCCATCTACGATGTGATCACTGCACTTGAAAAGATCGGGAAAGTGACGGATATGCCGCTTGATAATGATCGAGGACTACCCCTTGATGAGAAGGGAGCTATGGAAGTGATCGCCAAAGGGGTCTCTTTGCAATTCGATGGGGATTCCAATCAAAGGTTAAATGAGGTCCAATTTCACCTTCATCCTGGCGAAAAGATCGGTTTGGCCGGACCTCATGGGTCCGGAAAGTCCGTTCTCCTTCAAACACTTGCCGGCTTTTACCCCGAGGTAAAAGGATCCCTATCCTATCATGGCCAACCTCTGGGCAGTTTGAATCTCGAAGAATTACGGAATAGAATTGGAAGCACATTGTCCATGGAAGAGCTCTTCTATGGCACCATACTGGAGAACCTAACGGTGGGAAGACCGAATATCTCGCTAGAAGAGACCAAAAGGGTCTGTGTCCAGCTGGGGCTGGATGATTACATTCGCAGTCTTCCAGAAGGCTTTAACACCAAGATCATCCCTGGAGGAAGAAACCTTGGACGCGGAATAACCATGCGGCTTCTGATCGCAAGAAGCATCCTGGGCTCACCGGAGCTCCTGCTCTTGGGTAACGAGATCTCCAGTCTCGACCCTTCATTAAAAAAGAAATTGATCCATTTCCTGTTGAAGGAAATGCCGGACACATCCCTTGTTATGATCAACCACGATCCTGAGATCCTTCAATTAATGGATCGTGTTTGGGTGATGGGATCCGGATCCATCGTTGCCGACGGACCATGGGATCAGGTCCGTAGTCAGTGCAAGTACCTTCAACCAGAATAAGCGGACCGAACATGCTGAATATCTCTGAAAATAGCGTGCGTGAGAAGATCGACCTGAAACGATACAGGTCATTTTCCATGTTGGACAGCAAGAAGTTCGTCCGATATTTCACCTATTGGCTCTATGCCTTGATGATCCTCATGCTGGTGATCCTGTTTCTTCCGTGGACACAGAATGTTCAGGGTGAGGGACAGATCACAACCCTACGCCCCGAGAATCGACCCCAGACCCTCCAGAGCCCCATTCCAGGTAGGATCGCCGAGTGGTACGTCCGAGAGGGAGATACGGTCAATCAGGGAGACACCATTGTCTTCATCGCTGAGATCAAGGATGAATACTTTGACCCCAACGTGATCCAAAGGATCACCGATGAATTGGATGCAAAGGAATCCGCCATTGTTGCCTATGATGAAAAGATCGGTGCCCAGCGTCGGCAATTAGAGGCTCTCAAGCAGAATCAGGTCTTGAAACTCAGACAGGCCAGGCTCAAACTACAGGCTGACAGTGCGGATATGGTCGCCGCCAGGATTCAGTGGAAATTGAGCGAACGTCAGTTCCAACGGGCCGATACCCTTTACAATGAAGGAATCGAAAGTCGTTACGAATGGGAGAAAAGACAACAAAAAATGCAGGAGAGCTATGCGAAATTCGTCTCAGCTCAGAATAAATATTACAATAGCATCACCGAATTGAATTCGATCTCTACCGATTATGCAGAGAAGATCGCCAAGAATGAATCCGAGATATTCACAGCCACAAGTGACCTCAATGCTGCAAGGGCGGAGGTTGCAAAACTGAGGAACAAGCTGGCGAATGTAGAGGTACGAAGGGGGTATTACTATGTGACCGCTCCCCAGAGATCGATGATCGCCCGCACTTTAAAATCCGGGATCGGTGAAAACATCAAGGAAGGCGAACCGATCGCCGAGATCCTGCCACTGCAATATCAGATCGCCGCTGAGATATTTGTTCAACCCATGGATCTTCCATTGATCCATCTGGGTGAAAGGGCGCGATTGGAGTTCGACGGATGGCCATCCATCGTTTTTTCCGGATGGCCTAATACATCCTTTGGAACGTTCGGTGCCCGGGTTATGGCCATTGACAATACACTGAGTCCTGAAGGAGGATACCGTATCCTTCTGGCGCCGGATGAGAATGATAGGGACTGGCCTGACGCCCTTCGGTTCGGAAGTGGGGTTCGGGGCATACTGCTACTGAAAGACGTTCCGGTCTGGTACGAGATTTGGCGACAATTGAATGGGTTCCCGCCCGAATATTATCAGCCAAGCAAAAAATCCCCTGAAAAGGGTGAAAAAGAATGACCATGCGGATTGCTGTTCTTCTTTTCTTCCTTCTCCAACTATCGGGGAATGCCTTCGCGCAATCCGGTGACACCCTTAGCCTTGAGAGGTTCATGACCTGGATCCGGGAAAATCATCCCGTGGCTCTCCAGATCGATCTTCAACAGGAGTTGGCCGATCAGGAAAGAAGAGCCGGTAGAGGCGTTCTTGACCCAAAGCTTTACGGGTCCTATAACGAAAAGAAATTCAGTGATCAGACCTATTACAATCTTCAGGATTATGGTCTGAAGATCCCCACTTGGTTTGGTATTGATTTCAAGGCTGGATTTGAATCCAATCGAGGGAACTACCTCAATCCTCAAAACACTGTTCCTCAGGACGGACTTTATGGGATCGGGGTCTCTGCTCCCATTCTAAAGGACTTGTGGTATAACGATCGCCGTGCTACTGTACAAAAGGCCAATCTGATCGCCCAATCTACCCGACAGGAAGCCAGGATCATGGCCAATCGACTTTACCTCGAGGCGATGGTCGCCTATTTTTCATGGACAAGAGCAGAGGCAGAGATCTCCTTATTTGAGAATGCAACCGAAGTGGCGCGAGAACGTTTCATTGCCACCAAAAGGGGATTCACCACCGGAAGTAAACCCGCCATTGACACCCTGGAAGCTCATATTCAATGGCAAACGAGGATCACCTCACTGAACGAAGCCAAAATGGGACTCATTGCAGCGAGGAATCAACTCAATAATTATCTGTGGCTGGAAGGGGAAACCCCTGTTGAACTGGCCGAAAACACCCATCCGGAAAAAGACCCTGACCTATTGACCCCATTCGGTGGTTTATCGACCATGGGAGATTCCGCCTGGATCGAGTCTCATCCCGAGATCAGGAACCTTGAATTTTATAGAGATGGCATTTCCATCGATCGCAAGGTGGCCATGAACAACCTTTTACCTGAGCTTCGCCTGGACTACACGCTCTTGAATGGAACGGTCACTCCTGAGGACCCCACCACAGGGTGGGAAACCAACAATTATAAATTCCTGGCAACAGCAAGTTTCCCCCTATTCCTCCGAAAGGAAAGAGGACAACTCGGTAAGCTCTCAGTCAAGGAGGAACAAGCCAACCTGAAGTTGAATCAGAAACGTTGGGCCCTGAAGAACAAGTTCAATGCCCAGGCCGGAAAGGTTCGGCTTTTGAGGGATCAGGTCACCATTGTCCGGAACAACGCCAGAGATTATTCTTCGCTCTACCAGGCCGAGATCCGGAAATTCAATATGGGAGAAAGCACCCTTTTCCTGGTTAATTCAAGGGAGCAAAAGACCCTTGAGGCCTATCAGAAATTATTGGAGACCGAATGGAAGCTTCGGATCGCCTGGGCAGAGCTTGGTGAGATCATGGCTCAACTTCCCAATATCTATTGAATCATCGCCAGGTTCGATCCTTAGGATCCGGAGGGTTCTTGGTCCATTTAAGAGGACCATCACAACCAATTTCGATGATCACACTCTCCGGGTCGCCGAAATAGGTCAACATCTTTTCGCGCCAATCCTTGAATTCCTCATAGAAGTACTGATTGCAGTCGAAGGAAAGTATGGAGATGGTCTTTTTGTTCTTGTTGATGACAATGATGGTAGGAACGGCATCGTCCATGGTGCGGATTTCCCTACCGGGACGGACGGATTCGCCCTCTATGAAATCCTGGAGCCAATCCTTCATGGCATAGTTCAGGTCATCGATATCATCATATCCATAGATATTGAAGAAATAGTCGAACCTACGATTCCTATCCAGGTTATCGGTTCTTTTCTCCCGTGCTTCGAGTTTAAAGCGATCCGCAAAGGAAAAATCCGTGGATTCAATTCCGCCCAGGGCCCTTTCTGGGATGTTCAAGTATTTCTTTTCAAAATCCTTGGAGTGGTCAAGGATCAAGGCATTGATGGTCTGTTTAAGATCTTCGAATTGGGCAAATGCGGGAGAATTGGAAAAAAGGCACATGGCCAGGATCAGGGCAAAGGTTCTCATGGATCAGGGTATTTGGTTCAAATATAAGGTCTCAAACCTTGTGCCATCCATGCCTGATTAGTTCTCGACCAGATGATAATAGTTCTCGAGGGATGTTACGCATTCCAGTGGAAGCTGTTCAGGTCCGTTGACCTTTTTAATTTTGCCACCAGAAAAGTCACGCACATGCGTTTTGTTTGCCTAGCGATTCTATTTTTCCTGGCCCCAAAACTATCCGCCCAGATCATCAATATCGAGGACATTCGCCAGAAGGTGGATTCCTCAGGATGGTATGGAAATGCGGACCTCACCTTTTATTACAATCAGAATACCAAGAAGATACTTTCCCTTCGTCCTGCACTTAATGTTTTGAACCGAAGGAGAGATCACGCCTTCCTTGCCATTGCCAATTACAACCTGGTAACGGAGATCGATGCACCTGAGAATGGTTCGGCATTCGAAAGGGACGGCTACATTCACTTTCGCTACAATTATTTCCAAAACAAGTGGTTGGTATACGAGGTCCTTTTTCAATACATGAACAACAAACCTCTTTACATTGCAGACAGGATCCTCACAGGTGGGGGTGTTCGTTTACGGTTCCTCAACGAGGATCAGCACCAGTTATTCCTGGGTTTGACCGCCCTCTACGAATATGACAGTGAGCTTGATACCACCATCACCCACTCCAATGGTCGGGCGAGTACCTACCTGAGTTACCGGTTCGAAACCGAAAAGGTCATGTGGTCCTCGGCGATCTACTACCAGCCTTATATGGGCTTTGCTCCCGATTATCGGTTCTTTGGGCAAACTAGGTTGGACATCAAAGTTTGGAAGAACTTTTCCTTACTTCTCCTTGGACGATATACCTTTGATTCGTTTCCGGCTGCGGGCAGAGATCTGCCACGGGAAACCTTTAACCTATCGACTGGATTGAGCTATTCATTTTGAAAGGAGCCAGACATATCTTCTTTTTCTGCCTGATGACCCTGAGTGGTCACTTGTATGCACAGCGGGATAGCATCAATTTACCCATGGACCGGCTGACATCTGGGGATCTGTCGAAACTTTGGGAAACCGATGATTCAAGGATCATCTCGGCCTCTCGATCGGAACGAAATGTCGAGGACCTTCCATTTACTGCCTATGTGATCTCTGGAAAGGAGATCAGGGATAAGAATTACAATACCCTTGTTGACCTGCTCAAGGACCTTCCCGGTATGAAGGTTTCTCAGCCCGGATCCGCCCTTAATGGCGAAACCTTTCTCACCAGAGGACAATTTGGAAATTATTACGTCAAGATCCTGGTGGACAATATTCCCATTCAGCCGTCTGCGGCCAACGGGATGCCAATTGGGGCCCAACTACCCCTTCAGCAGGCCGAACGTGTGGAGGTCATCTATGGACCGGCCGCTGCTGTTTACGGTGCCGATGCAATGGGAGGCGTCATCAATATCATCACCCGAAAGGGTGAGGGCCTAAAGACGATCTATGGAAAAGCTGAGACCGGAACCCTAGGGATCACCAATTTCAATTTCACCCTTGGGAGCAAGGTCACTGTCAAGGATGAGGTTTTGGATATCCTTTTTTATGGTGGATTCCAATCCAGGGCGGACTGGGGCGTAACACAGGGAAATCAAGAGAATTTTGCCATTGGCGACTACAATGTCGATCCGGGAGGTGACTTCCTATCCAGTCCTTATTACCGTGGAAATTCGCAATACCCTGAATTATCTGATCTCGGTCACCGGAGCGGTTATTTAGGCATCCGCTTGCGCGAGGATCACTGGCAATTCGGGATCGACCTGATGGACCGCCGTGATCATTCTGCGATCGGACTGAACCCCTTATTCGTCACCTATCACGATCCAAATCATTTCACGGGTGAATCCATCACCCGATTCTACGCCAATGGAACCTACGAGTGGGGAAAATTCAGGAATACCACGAATCTCTCGTACCTCAGGTACAATATGCATTCGAGCAGTGAGTTCAACACCCTGCAGCACCCCTTACAGATCACCGGACCATACTATCGGTTTGCCGCTTCTGATGACCTTTTTGGTGAGAATCTGCTGAGTTATGAAGTTGCGAATGGGCTCCAGGCCCTCGTGGGATTCAGCTTTCAGTATTCCGGGAACTTCCCCCTCTTCAACTACTTCCTAGATCCTTTTGATCGACGGAGTTACAAACCATTCTCGATGTCGGTGTCCGAGGAATATGCCTATCTCGGTGATCTCCAATTGACTCCAACGAGGTTCACCAACACCAGTGCCCTTGCCCAGTTCTACCTGGACCGTGGAAAATGGGAGGCGGTTGCCGGGGTTCGTTATGACTACAACCACAGTGATTATGGAGCCGAGACCTTTCGTTTCTATTCGGCTCTGAACCCACGGGTCGGAGTGAGCTATAAACCCGGTAGACATCACTCGATCCGAATGAGTGGTGGATCCGCATTTCGTCCACCTTCTTCCTTTTTCCTGTATCAGACCATCCTTGCCGGGTATGTTTCAGGAATCCCGGCGGCCATCCCCTTTCGGAATGTTGATATCGAAGCGGAGACCATGTGGTCAGGCGAGATCGGATATCGATACGACTGGGGGCAACGACATTCCTACGTCAATCTTTCCGTATTTGCCCAGGAAACGCAAAATCTGATCACAAAAACATCCGTCACCTATAGCAATAACCTATACGAATACGGGTATTTCAATGATGAGGATGCTAAAATGATCCTTATGGGTCTGGAGGCAAGATGGATGTGGAAACCCATTGTCGGTAATTGGAATCCCGTTTCCGACCTTAGTGTAAGTTATGTGAAGGGAGAGGAGAATCTTCCCTTTGGGAGAGGCAAGCTCAGCGAGGTGAGGATGATGCCCAATTGGATCGTGAAATGGTTGGTGGAGTTCTCTCCCATTCGGAAAACTCATGTCCTTATTCGTAACCAATTCTTTAGTTCATGGTTGGGACGTCCTGTCGTCCTTCCGGATATTGAGAGCTTTTTCCAAAATCCATCCTACTTCACCACCGACCTTCAGGTCCGATATGATCTTGGAGAAAATTTTCAGATCAGGTTAGGCATCAATAACCTATGGAATGAACGATATGGAGGAATCGGGGCAAGTGGTGGGCTTGGACTTGTTCTGGATAAGTTGGTCCTTGAGGATCTATACTACAACCCCCAGCCGATTCGGACCCTTACAATTGGAGTGGCATGGAGACTGGAATGAGAACATATCTGGTCATAATCGTTCTCATTCTGAGCACCCCCACCGTTTTCTATGGACAGAATAAGGATAGCATAGAGGTCTGGGAAATGATCCGTCGGTCCCGAACCACCTTGAACCCTGATTCGGCGGTCAGTTATGCCCAAAATGCCCTTGAAATGGCAAGGACATCCGGGTCGGACTGGAATGAGATCGAATCGAAGGATGCCCTTGCCGATGCTCTTATTCGTTCAGGAAATGAATATGATGGTCTTCGTCAGTATTTCCAATTGATCGACCTTCTGGAAAGAAAAGAGAACCCTGAGTACCTGCATCAGATCTACATGGATCTGGGAGCCTTGTTCTACCGAGAGAATCTTTTTTCCAATGCCCAAGAATACTATCGGCTGGCTTACCAGCAGGTGCGTGAGGGAAAGGTGAAAAAAGATCCTGTACCCCTCCTAATGATCCTTGGTGAGATCACTCGAAAGAGAGAGGATAACGACCAAAGTATTCGCTACTTGCGTCAGGCAGACAGTCTGATACAGGGGGGCTTCTCTAGCGCCGATCCCCTGCCGGTCCTTCGAGAGAAGGTAGAGACCTTTTACTCTTCCGGAGATCTGGAGGAAAGTCTGAATATCAATGAACGGATCCTTGTCATCCTGGAAGAACGAAAGGACCGACGGGCCCTTGCCCAGCAATACAATAATCTCGGGGTCAATTATCAACAGCTTGGCAGGATCGATGAAGCCGCAGAGTCTTTCCAAAAAGCGCTTCAGACCCATCGACAGTATCGAGTATTCAATTCGAAAGAGGAATTGACCTTGCTGGTCAACCTGGGAATCATCTATTTCAATCGTCAGGATCTGAAGGCTGCGACCCGATATCTGGATGAGGCCGAGGATCTGGCGAGAAAAAGTCATGAAATGGAGACCCTTGGAGAGATCCTGGATCTCAAGGCTCTCTTATTCCTTTCTGCCAATGAACCTGCCAAAGCCAGAAAGCTCAATCAACAGACCTTAGAGATCTCCCGAAAGGAAAACATCCCTGAACTCCGGCAGAATGCCTATTACACAAGTTCGCTCATATCCGAGAGTCTGTTGAACTATGAGAAAGCCCTCGAGGACTATAAGAAACACCTTGACATCAAGGATAGTCTGGAATTGGAAGAGCGACTTCGACAAGAACGACTTTTGCAGAATCAATACCAGGTTGAACGGGCAGAAAAGGAGATCCGGCTCCTCATTGCCTCCAATGAGATCAAAGAAACCCGGATCAAGCAACTTCAGCTGGAAAACGAGAACAAGGACATTCTCCTCGAGAATCAACAGCTTGAAGCCCGAGAGAAACTTCAATCCTTACGTCTCAAGCAGCAGGAATTGGAAAACGAGAAGCGCGAGCGGGAATTGAGGTTCATCAAGGCGAGAGAGGAGAATCAACGTCTTTTACTTCAACAGAAAGAGTTGGAGGAGCAAAACCGGATCCGTGAAGTGGAGCTTCTAAAGCAGACGACCAGAAATCAGGAACTGGAGCTCGAACAAGCAGAGACCGAAAGGCGCGGTCTCTATGTAACTGCAGGACTTAGCATTCTCATTGCCCTGATCGTAATCATTGGTTTGGTTTTTCTGACCCGAACAAATCGGAAGTTGTCCGA
>JAJLJK010000177.1:0-2174 GCA_033844885.1 Bacteroidota bacterium
GAGGTGAGAGCGGATCATGGTCATATAAATATGTACTTCGTTGCCTTTGCGCTCAACCCGGGTCTCATTCTCAGACAGAGTGGCGTGTGGGTGTTTATTCTCCTTAAGCGGATAGGATTTCAAAGAGCGATCCTTGACCACATCCGCTGCAATGCCTTGAGCATAGTGAGGTTCACCCACTGTGGGGAAGTCCAGGAGGAGTTCGATCTTATCACCACTGATGTCATACAGCTGAGCGGAGTGGTTTAGCTCGGGTCCGGTAGGCAAATAGCGATCTTTTGTGATCTTGTTCATTGCCACCAGATATTCGCCCCATGGTTTCTTGGAGTCTCCTCCGGGGATCATCAGGTGACCCACAGAATAATAGCAAGGAGCGCGGTCCAAAACCTCCCATGTTCCAAGTTTCCACTTTACAACTTCAGAGCTGATGAAGAATGAGGTGTAGGCATTTCCACGACCATCAAATTCGGTGTGGAGTGGGCCGAGTCCACCACTCTTGACTACTCCGGCGACCACTTCGTCGAACTTGAGGATAGGAATTCCATCGATCTCCCCTTCAAAGGATTTGTTCTCGATCGCCGTCAGCATCTTGTCGAAGCTGTGAACGGTAAGGTCCGCATTGAGTTTCCCATTTCCAACGATGTACGATCCGGTCGGATCCACATCCACACCATGGGGTGATTTGGGTGTTGGAAGGAAGTAGACCATTCCGGGGCAATCCTCTGGATAGAGGGCTTTGACAGTAGTCCGCTTGATGGATTCTGCCATATGGGTCTCGTCACTGTAACGATTGATCATGTATTCGGCAGGGATCTCACGAGCTTTCCCCTGAGCGAGGTACTCTTCCGCTTTTTTCCAGTTGACGGCCGCAATGAAATCCTTATCATTCTGAGAAGCATTGACCTCTTTCAAAGTGTGCGCTTTCTCAGTGTTATAGGTGGTAAAGAATACCCAACCGTGGGATTTGCCTTTTCCGGCATGCGCCAGGTCATAATCAAATCCGGGAACCACTACCTGGAAGTTTATGTCCATATGTCCTTCTTCATCCAATTGAATGAAAGAAAGGGATCCTCCGAAGTTCTCCTTGTAGGTATTGATCGGAACGTCCCTTTGTGGAACGGGGACGGAGAAGCGAGTACCTGCCACTACATATTCCGTGTTCTCGGTCGTGAAGGGAGAGCTGTGGTTACCAGCCGAATTTGGGATCTCGATGATCTCAGTGGTCTCGAATACCGAGAGGTCGATCTTGGCGATCCTGGGTGTGTTATTTCCGTTGATGAAAACATACCGTCCATCAGGGACACCATCGGTTTGGGACAACTCAGGGTGGTGGGCATCATCCCAGGGAACAAATCCATGGCTGGTCTCGAGCATGGGCTTGGTCTCTTCATTGAAACCATATCCTTTCTCTGCGTCCAAAGCGAAAACGGGGATGATCTTCAGCAGCCTTCCGGAAGGTAATCCATAAACACTGAGCTGACCGCTGAATCCTCCTGAGAAGAATCCATAATATTCGTCATACTCTCCTGGAGCAACATAGACCTTTTCGGCCGCTGAAGATCGATCCAGCGCACCTTGGGCAGATTTTTCTTTTTCGCCTGATCCTCCTGAACAGGACCACAGCAAGCCGGTGACCCCAAACAGGAGCGTTAAGGCACCGAGGGAAGCAATTCGTCGCATAGTACTTAGGTTTGCGTTATTTTTCAAGGGAACGGAAATACTCAAGGATCAATCGCGCCTGATCCTCAGTGAGGTTTTGATTGGCCATTGGGGCACCATTGGCTTCGGCCAACAATTCTTTGGCGATGGGATCCTTCTGGATCATGTTCTCGGGATTGAGGATCATGTTCATGATCCACTCAGGTGTCCGGCGTTCGGTCACCCCCTGGAGTGCCGGCCCGATGTATCGCTTATCCACCTTGTGACAAGCTGTACACTTGGACTCGAACAGTTCTTTTCCCTGCTCTGCCAGGGCCGGATCCAGTTCACCCAACGAAACTTCCTTTACAGGACCGACTCCTTTATTCTCCATAGGGTCGGTCGGGGTCTCGACCACTTCTTTGGCCGGTTCGGACGAAGCTGTAGGTGGATCATTGACCACCTTTTCGTCATTGCCACCTCCACATGCACTGATCAGTGCGATGGACATAGCGATTATGGATATTCTACTCTTC
>JAJLJK010000178.1:0-8835 GCA_033844885.1 Bacteroidota bacterium
ATGATCTCCTTCTGGCTGAGAACCACAGGTAACTTCTTTTCTTTGACCGGACGCTCCAACTCCTCAATGTTGAAACTAGCAGGAATGATCCTTCCAAAGAGGATCTTCAGGGCACCAACCATTTGACGTTGGTAACTTACCGAGTAGCCGTTGCCGATTATGAATTCATGATTGAAACGATCGATGTCCATCAGAGTGACCCTCTCAAGTTCCAAGTCACTTGCCCACCCTAGAAATACTTCGGCCATTGTCCCGTACGTATCGCAGGTGCTTGGACTGTACCTTTTCGTCGAAAGATATTTTATGAAGCGATCATATACCTCACGTTTCTCCTCCGTCAGTCCCTGGATAAGATCCTTCCGATTTTTCTTTTTCTCATGGATCGTTAAAGCCTGATGTTCCAAGCGATGCTTGTCGATCCAGATATCCAAAGGCTTGAAAAAGGAAAACATCCTGTAGATCATATCCCTTTCCGCCGGTACAACCCAACATCCCAACTCCGTCCGCCACCGGGCACCAAAGTCCTTGACATGCTTAACGATCCAGGACTCGCGGACAAAATACATCCCAATAAGATCCTCTCCTCTGAATCTTATCCTTCGGATTTGAATGGTTGATTTCGGACTCATTTCATCCAATATCCACTACCCAAATCTCATTTTCAAGAGTTCGAAATGAACTTGATTCTTAAGATCGCTTTTTGATGCAGAATTTCAGTGAGTTGCGATAGGGTTTTGAGTGGCGAAGATCACCTAGCGAAAACGAAATCCATCCTCCCAAAGGGCATTGAAACTCTTTAAAAACTGATCATCTTCTGAGTTACCTTCTGATCTCGGGTCTCCAAGGTGATCAAAAGGGTAGATCCTCGAGCGACTTCACCGACCGGAACCTCAACATGGTTGTTCCCTTTGATCCATTCTCTTGCCGGAATCTCTTTTCTGGTCAACTGCTTTCCCATTAGGTCATGAACCGTTATCGTTACAGGAGTGCGGTGTCCCAGCCAGTAATCCACATAAAGGATACCAGGAATCCCGGTATATACTTGCATCTTGAGCCCGTCGATACTTTGAGGATTAACTTCGTCGATATTCACCAAACGACCACTGATCAAATGAACTTTGTAGATCGTGGAAGAAGCAGAGCTTTCGGTTCCTGTATTGACCCAAAAGATATTCGGAGACGAACTTTGAATGCCACCAAAAATGTATCCGACCAGAACAGTGTCCGAGGTTAGGCTATCCAGTTTGATGACTTCGTTGGAAAATGAAGGGTTCCCTTGGAAGGGAATGAACTCTGCACCGGCTCCCAGAAGCCCGGGCATCTCTACAGGAAGCTTGTGTTCTGACATTACATTATTTGCATCTCTTGTAACTCGGGCAATGGTTCGGACAAATGGAACATCATCATCCTGAACGAGGATCCCAAGGCTGTCATAGTATTGCGCGATCCCTCCAAAGAAAACCGTGTGCATCTCATTTCTACTTTCACTGTAAAGAGGCATTGTAGCACAGTGATAGTGGTTGTAGTATTGGGCAAAGTTCGGATCGACCGCAAAACCGCTGCTATCCACATTTACGCAATCCAAAAAGGGGATATCCGCAGTGGTCTGAAATACCCCGGAATAGGCCGTCACGCCTTCCTCACCATTGGGCATGATCTGTGATGCCACATTGTAATCGCGACGATGGAGAGAAGTAGCACTGGTCCATGCCGGAAGGTGAATCACCTGTAGTTGGATCCCGTCATCCTGGATCTTGAATCGCCGAATTGCATTGGTATAGGTCTGGACAAAGGTCGAATGCCCCATGGGATTGTATCGACCATCAAACTTCTGACCACCTACCAGATACCATGTGTCATAGATCTTCTCCAACTGCCCGCCGGTTACCGCAAAATCAGGGTGACTGATCTGTCGAAAATAACTTCCAATGGCACTTCCACCAATGATCGCCTGGATCAAACCCGGAACATCAATAGCGGTAAGCAGGGGATAGGTCACGTGGTCACCTGCTGTAGTACTGTAGCCATACCCTCCGATCACGTAAAGCGTACCTCCGGATTGGTGAAAGTTCATGTTGGTAGAACTCAATTGCTCCCTTACGGGCGATGGAAGACCGGCCATGGATTGGGTCCATTTCGTTCCAGCCACCGGGTCCACGACGATCAGTTGATCATTATGTCCGGCGATATCAAATGAAGCCCATGGTTGACGGCGGTGTAATCCATCCAACCTACCGCCCACGATCAACCATTTCCCATTGGCTTGGCCAAAAGCATAGGATTGGATTCCACCAAGTCCTGAAATCGTCATGGGTTCAAGATGGATCCCAAAAGGGGCTTGAGAATAACCGGCCATTGCGGCCAGGATCATAAGGGCAGAAAGCAGCTTTTTCATTTTTTCAAGGTTAGGTTCAAGAGGGTCTGATCGGAGTAAATGTAATACGACGATGACAGGGATTTTGTGACAAAATTCACATTCGAACCCCATCCCATGAAAATGGAAAAAGCCCCATCTTTCTAAAAAATAGTACATTAGGTCTACCCAAAGACCAAAATCTAGTTAAACCCAGCAAGGACGTCCTCGTCCAATTATCCATCAACGAACCCCACAACAGTGAGAAAATCCCTTCTCTCCCTCATGATCATAATGGTCCTCTCCATGGCGTGTACCAAGGAGGAGATCCGGGTGACCAAGGTGGAATATACCCCGGAAGATCCTACGCTGACCGAGGCCCAGTTGATCCATTATGTCAATAGGATCTACATCTCCTTGACCGGAAGAAAACCGGATTCGACCGAATTGAATGGAGCTTTGCAGAATCTTTTGGTGGATCCATATAATGAGATCGTTCGGAGGTCCATCATCTCTGCGGTCATGCAAACGGATGACTATGCATTTTACCTCTGGACCCAGGCTCGCAACGCCTACCTGGATGGTGTGGATACAGCTGCGATCAATGACCGATATCGCTATTATCGAAACCTGGCTCAGAATGCACCACCAGGACCTTCACAGGAGCAATACGAATACCAGGCGAAACGCCTGAAACGCGTGACCCATGTCCCTGATGGACTTTTGAATGACTCGATCGATATCATCGAGGCCCACCGGCGGATCATTGACAATGAGATCTATGACCAGATCAATATGGGAACGGAGAATTTTGTGGTCTCAGCCTTCCAGAACTTCCTGTTTCGATATCCTACGGCCACCGAGCTTCAACAAGGAAAGAAAATGGTCGACGGGGGACAAGCTGTCCTCTTTCTGAGATCAGGTATGGGAAAGCCCGGATTCATTGACATCTTTTTCGATTCGAACGAATATTTTGAGGGTCAGATCCGAACCCTATTCAAAGACTACCTCTATCGAGAACCCACAACCCCTGAGCTGGATGACTGGGCATCTCGTTATCAAATGAACAAGGATTATTCAGCCATTCAAACCGATATCCTGGCCAGCGATGAATACCTCCGTCAGTAAATACCTTCTCCCACTCCTCATGGTGGTCGCCTTTGGTTGTAAGAAGGAGATCATCGATCAATATAATCTGCAACCCGTCCGGGCAGATAATGGGCAAGGGGAAAAGACCACCCTGAAGTCGGATGAGCAGCTCATCTCTATCATGCATACCGACCTCTTTGGATCGGCCATTACCTCCAACCAATTGAAGGTGCTTTTTAAGGCCTATTCAAGCTTCGGAGATAAGAACCTGATCATCGATGAGATCACCCGAAAATTCTTGGCGGATCCGTCTGTGGTGCTTCCTCAGGATACCTATATGCATTCGAATACTGATAAATTCATTCGAGAGATGTATGCCCGATTCTTTATTCGACAACCTAACGAAATGGAGGTCTGGTATCTTAAGAAGGTGATCGGAGAGAATCCGGATCTAGGGGTTGAGGCTGTAGTTTACGCCATGTTGACCAGTGATGAATACAAATATTTCTGACCATGGATCGTCGGAGTTTCATTAAAAAGACCGCTTTAGGGGCTGCAGGCTCTTTGGTTGCGCCTTATATCCTTCCTTCCGGGCGATTATTTGCCGCTACTGGAGCTAGAAAAGCCAACCATGTTGTGTTTTGTCTCTTTTCGGGTGGAGTGCGGAACCTCGAATCTGTGCTCAAGGCCGATGGGAACCTCATGCCCAACATGCTATCGGGAAACGAAGCGATCTCAACGGATATCCAGTCAAGTCTGTCACCCCTCCCGCCCAACCCTCTTTCAACCCCGCTTCAGGACGAGGCTACTCTTTTCAAGGGATTCAAATACAGCCTGGGGCCGACTGGACATTTCAATGGCCATATCACCGCCATTACGGGGCAATCCACCGGAACGGACCTGAGCCTGAGAGAACATCCCGAATTTCCCACTGTCTTTGAACTTTATAGAAAACACAGCGATCCCAAGAGATCGGCCATGAATGCATGGTGGGTATCTCATTCCAATAACCTGTATCCGATCCTGAACTATTCTCGATATCCGGGCTATGGCCCTGATTTTGGAGCCAACCAGATTTCTCCAAGAACCCTTTTTGCCTATGATACGGCCAATGAGTTCTCCAACTCCATGACCCTGTCACCGGACCATCAGGGCGTGGCAGACGATCTGCGTGGATTCTTCAATGGCAATTTCAATCCCAATGGGGTAGAGGCTGCCAGTGTTTGGAATACCCCAGAGGAAGCGGATCAGATCCAGGCTTTCATCAAGCAAATGATGACCGAGTATCGATCCGGACTGCACAATAACCCCTGGGGAATCCAAGGAGGAATGTCCGGCGATATGCGTAATATCTTCTATGCCGAAAAGATCCTTCAGGAATTTGAGCCAGAGCTACTGGTCGTGAACCTGTTTGACGTGGATGTCGCGCACTCCAATTTCACGAAGTACTGTCAGGCTTTACGAAATGCAGATTGGGCTGTGGGGCACCTTTGGAACACCATTCAAAATACCCCCGGATTGGCCAACGACACCATCCTGATCATTGCACCTGAGATCGGCCGAAATGGTACACCAAATTCCATTATCGATCAAAATGGTCGATATGCGCTTGACCATACGACCAATGATCCGCTTTCGCGGGATATCTTCTGCATGGTCGCCGGTCCTTCCGGAGTAGTTGACCAAGGGCAGGTATTGAGCCAAACCTATGGTTCTAGTATTGATATTGTTCCTACCATCGCGGATATCCTCGGATTCAAGGACGGCATTCCCGGCTTGCTTCCTGGCGCATCCTTAACCCCGGCATTCTTATGAAAAGGATCTATTTCATATTGCCCCTGATGGTCCTATTTTTCGGGTCCTGCCAAAAAGAAGATCCCCAACCGGATAACCCATTTGTCAATCAAAATGGCGATCCACCTCTGATCGACACGATCCCATCGGCCACCATCCAAAGTTTGCACCAGCACATATTCAGTCTCAAATGTGCCAATCCAACCTGCCATGACGGGACCTTCGAGCCTGATTTTCGGACCATTGAATCCACCTACAACAGCCTGGTGTATGTTCCCGTAACCAAGAACGATACTTTGGGCACCTTTACTTATCGTGTGCTTCCCGGAGACCACGAGAACAGTTGGATCCATGAACGTCTGACCACGAATGACCCTTCTCTAGGCAGAATGCCACTTTATGCCCCGAAACTCCAATATTATGAGCTTCAAGCCATCATCGATTGGATCGACGGAGGGGCGAAAGATAAATTCGGTGATCTTCCGGTCTATCCAAATACGCTTCCTGAGATCACCAGCATCTTTGCCCTGGGTCCCAATAGTGTTCGGTATGATCAAAATCGACCCAATGGGCCCCTGGAGCCTTTTGTGGTCCCGAATGGGAACAATTGGAGTATCTATTTCTCCGCCGTGGATGATGATACCCCGGCCGGACAATTCGCATTGGCTGAGGTGAGGCTTTCCACCACCGATATGCAGTTCGATAATCCGTTCTGGTCATCCGCTGCAAGCGTGGTACAGGGAAATTACTTCAAGGTAGATATCGCATCCGGGAGCCTTCCACTCAACACCCAGTTCTTTATCCAGGTTCGGGTCAAGGATGCCACCAATCCTGACGTGATGACCTATCCCAATCAGTACTCAAGTTATTATCGTCGACACAATGCGTCCTTCATCATTCAATAAATACCTCCTTCTGCTCTTGGTCCTGACCGCTTTCGCGGGATGTAAGAAGGAATCATTGCTCGATGAAAAACCCAGCATCGAATGGGTGGCCTATGGCCCTAAGGACATCCAGGAAAAACAGGATTCGGTCTGGTTTAGGATACGATATTCGGATGGGGATGGAGATCTTGGTGAAAATGATCCCAAGGCACACAACCTGATCCTCCTGGACACTCGGATCAATGTGGGATATTCTTTTAGGATCAGTGAGTTGGTACCCAATAACGGATCCGTTCCCATCACGGGAATCCTTGGCTTTAGCATCCCTAGTACCCTCGTGACCGGGAACGATTCGGTAGAGTCGGTGAGATATCAGGTTTGGGTGATCGACCGGGCGGGAAACAAGAGCGACCCTTTATTCACAGAAGGGCAAAAAGTCCATCGGTAAAGGTCAATCCTCTTCGAAATCGATCAGATAGATCTCCTCCCCGGGCTGGTGCATCCAGTATTCCTCTCGAGCGAATTTCTCCAACTTTTCAGGATCCGATTCCAGGGCTTCCAATTGCTCCTTATTCACTTCGAGCTCGCCTGAATAATAGTCGATCCCTTCTTCCATTCGATCGATTTCTTCATTGAGTTCATGATGGATGAGGTACGAGTTCGCATCCAGAAAGAGCATCCAGACCACAAAGAAGAGCCCTGTCAGAACGTATCTGTTGGACAGAATGATGAACCACTTCTTTTCACGGATCTTCTTGAGCATGGGATAAAGGTGCAAAATCTACTTCCTCAACGAGTGAGGGGATGGAAAATTGAATTCACAGTCTTCAGTTAGCAAACTGCATTTCGCTTAAAGCGCGATAAAGACCCTCGTGATTCTGCATGAGTTGTTCATGGGTTCCGGTCTCGCGAATATGTCCATTCTCGATCACCAGGATCTTGTCCGCTTTCCGAACGGTGCTCAATCGGTGGGCGATCACAATGCTGGTCCGACCTTCCATCAAGGTGTCCAAAGCTTGCTGGACCAACTGTTCCGATTCGCTGTCCAAAGCTGAGGTGGCCTCATCAAGGATCAAGATCCTTGGATCATGGAGAAGAGCACGCGCAATGGCGATCCGCTGTCGCTGACCCCCTGAAAGTTGAACGCCACGTTCACCGACCAGTGTGTCCAAACCTTCGGGAAACTTCTGAATGAAGTCCCATGCATTGGCCTTTTTCGCTGCTTCGATCACCTGATCTTCATGGGCCGAGGGATCCCCGTAGGCGATGTTCTCCCGAATGGAGCCTCCAAAAAGAAAAACATCCTGCGGTACCAGGGCCATGTGGGCTCTTAGGTCGGTCAGGTCATAATGATCTGCCGGGCGACCATCAAAGAGGATCTTTCCCTCCTGGGGATGATAGAATTGATACAAAAGGCTCACAATAGTGGATTTACCTGCCCCACTGGGGCCGACCAAAGCAACTTGTTCTCCGGGTTGAACCTCGAAGCTCAAGTGGTTGAGAACGGTGATGTCCTTTCGACTGGGGTAAGAAAAGGTAACTCCTTCGAAGGCGATGGAACCTCTGAGATCGCTCCTTTCTGCTGTGTGATCGTTGATCGGTTCGATCTCCTCTTCAAGGATCTCCAATAATTCTTCTGTTGCCCCTATGGTCTTTTGGATCCGCGCATAGACATCAGCCATCCCCCCAATGGATCCACCGATGAACCCCGAATAAAGGACAAAACTGAAAAGTTGTCCGGTGTTAAGTTCCCCGGTAGCGATCAGGGTGGTTCCCATCCAGATCACCGCCACGATGGCCCCAAAGAGTCCCAATATGATGAAGCTCGAAAAGGCGGCCCTGTACTTGCCTCCCTTGATCGCGGTGGCAGCCACTTCATCGGTCTTTTCACGATATCTCCCGATCTCCAGGAACTCATTCGTAAAAGCCTTCACATTCTGAATCCCCTGAAGGGTCTCCTCCACAATGGTATTGCTTTCGGCTACCTCACCCTGGACCTTTTTGGAATATTTGCGGATGTACCTCCCAAAGAAGACCGCCAGAAGAACCACCGGTGGAAGGATCGCCAACATGAAAAGGGTCAACTTTACTGAGGTGATGGCCAGAAGAGTGATCCCTCCGGCAATGATGATGATCTGTCGGATGAACTCGGCAAGGGTCGTGGTGAAGGTCTCTTGCAAAAGAGAGATATCTGCTGAGATCCTTGAATTCAATTCACCCACACGCTTTTCGGCAAAGAACCACATGGGAAGCCGGATGAGGTGCTGGTAAACTCCCTGACGCAGACTAGCCAGAGATTTTTCTGTCACGTTGACAAAGAGAATGACCCGGAAGTAAGAGAATATCGACTGAAGCACCAGAACGCCCAGAAGGATCAGAGCGATCCGGTTGATGTCTCGGGTAATGGCCTCCATATTGGCCTCGTTCACAAGGTCTCCCAGTAATTTTGGAAAGGCCAGGTTGGCGGCACTGGATAGGAATAAAAAGATCAACCCTACCGTGAATTGTCCACGATAGGGCTTGATATACTTGTAAAGCTTGAGGGCTTTCTTGAGGGATCCCTTCGAGATCCTTGGCTTCTTCTCTTTCGAACTACTCATTGTCATCAGGCTTTGGAACAGCCGGCGACAAAGTTAGTTCTTGTCTTGGAAGTCCAGGCTTTTGATCCCAAGAGCTTTGAGAAACTGCTTGGCCTTGATCTTGATCGCCTCCTTG
>JAJLJK010000179.1:0-5848 GCA_033844885.1 Bacteroidota bacterium
GGAGAGATCGCTTCATTCCGATAAACCCGCCCCGGCATGATACTACGGATCGGAATCCTTCCGGATTCCATCACCCGCACCTGGACACTACTTGTGTGCGTCCGAAGGGCAAAATCCGGAGACTCCTGAACAAAGAAAGTATCCTGCATATCCCTTGCAGGGTGTTCTTCGGGGAAATTCAACGCGGAAAAGTTATGCCAGTCGTCTTCGATCTCGGGACCTTCTTCAATGCTGAATCCGATCCTGGTGAAAATATCTGAGATCTCGTTCCGTACAATGGTGAGAGGATGGAGTGCCCCCATAGGAAGGTCCGGTCCGGGGCGTGTAAGGTCTCCCAATGAGGGTCGTCGAGCCTGGCCTTCGATCTGTTTGCGAAATTCCTGATAACGTTCCTCAGCCAGTTGTTTTAACTGGTTGACGACCTGCCCGAATTCCTTCTTCTGATCGCCTGGAACGTTCTTAAAGTCTGCAAAGAGCTGGGGGATGATCCCTTTTTTACCAAGAAAATCCCTTTTCAGGGACTCCAACTCCTCCTTATTCTTTGGGATACGCTTTTCGAGCGCTTCAATATGCGCTTTAACCTTTTCAATCATTGATAATCAGCGGTTATCGAAAGTGTGCAAGTCCAGACTTGGATTATTTGTACTTTTACCTCAATTTGCAAAGCTACTCAATGATTTTGAGGAATGAGAAAACTACTTGCCCTAATCGCTTTCTCCGGATTACTCGTCTTCACTGGATGTTCCAAGGATGAAAACAAATCCTATGACCTTCGGGTGAAGGTTGTGAATGAGGATGGGATCCCTGTCCAGAATGCCTTGGTCCGGTTCTATGTCCCCAGCACACCTAGTGGGGAGATCAACCGTTATCAATACACCGGTCCCAATGGAGAGGTCGTTTTCAGATACAAATGGAAGATCTTCGCCAATGTCGATGCCGGAAAAGGTCCTTTTCAGGGCTGTAGCTTTGCCGAATTGCAGGAAGGTCAGGAGGTATATCTCCCGATCACTCTGAAACCCTATTCGGACCCCACCAACGGTTGTGTCAACTAAGAATTTCCCCCAGATGAAGAGAATATTGATCCTTTCGGTGACCCTGATGCTTGGTATGATATCTTGCAAAAAAGAGGTTCCGACCTATCCGTTCAGCATCCAGGTGGTCAGTCAAAACGGCACGCCCATTCAAAACGCTATGATCGAAGCAACGGCACCAGTGGCCGACGCCCTTCCTGACTTCATTGGATATTCGGATGTAGAGGGATTTGTTCGATTCGAATATGATTTTGAAGCCGTTCTGCTCATTACCGCCTCAAAGGGGAACCCCCCTGTTTTCTTCGGTTGTGATTACATCAAACTCAAGGCCGACGAAACCGTGTCTCTCAAGATCATCATGACAGAATACGATCCTCAGGATTCGGGTTGTTGATCGAAGAAACCGCTTTCCTGAAAATATTCCACAATCGCTTCTTTCATCAGCACACTCTGTTGACCAGGCTTCAGAAAGGGCAGTTTTTCTGTGGCTGAGAAATGCGGCCATCCGTCCTTGTCCAACCCCTCGTAAGAATAATATCCATAGGGCTCCAGCAGCCTGCATATGGCGACATGGATCAAGTTGACCTTGTCGTCCTTTTTGTATTTGCGATATCCCAGTCCGGCTTCCTGAAGTCCCACCAGGAATAGGATGCCATCAAGATCCAGATCCTCGCCCTGGCTAAATTTGTCAGAAAGTTCCCGAACCAGCTTTTCCCATCTTAATTTCAAGGATTCCTTGGATGTATTCTCCATGGGAGTTCTCATCTTTGTTTGACCACAAAGGTAGTCATGAATACACTGGATTGGGTCATATTAGGCTTTTTGGGCTATGGATTCTTTCGAGGCATTTTCCGCGGGCTGATCAAAGAGGTCTTTGGAATCCTCGGACTCTTGACTGGCATCGTCATAGGGTATTTCTTTTCTGAAGATCTTTCTCGCGTTCTAATGGATCTAGGTCTATTCGATTCTAGTTGGGCGAAACCTGTGGCGTTTTTTGCCCTTTTCCTGACCGTTCTAATCCTTTTTCGGCTCTTGGCCTATCTCTTGTCCGAAACCCTCTCCTGGGCCTCCCTTGGGGCTGTAAATGCCTTCTTAGGAGGGTTGTTTGGAATGGCGAAGTGGGGAATGATCCTTACGGTCGTACTCGTTCTCAGCTATTCATGGATAAAAAAAGCCGGAGGCGAACCCCCCGGCCTATTTCAAGAAAGTCAAATATTTCCTGAGTTGGAGAACTATGGCGAACTCCTGATCGACCTTTTCTGATCAATCCTCAATAATGGCCTTGATCCCGGGAAGGGTCTTTCCTTCCAGGTATTCGAGCATAGCGCCACCTCCTGTACTAACATAGCTGACCTTATCGCTCAACCCGAACTTCTTGACGGCGGCCACCGAATCTCCTCCTCCCACTAGGCTGAAAGCACCTTTGGAAGTGGCATCGGCAATTACCTTTCCCAAAGACCGCGTTCCTGTGGCAAAGGCCTCCATCTCAAAGACCCCGACTGGGCCATTCCAAAGAATGGTCTTGGCATTCAAGATCTCGTTGGTATACTCCCGAAGGGCAGTAGGCCCGATATCCAGACCCATCCAATCATTTGGAATCTCATTGGAGGCGCATTCCTTCGTTTTTGCATCGTTTGAAAACTCATTGGCAATGATGGAATCCTCGGGAAGGATGAATTTGACATCCTTCTCTTTTGCCAGGGCAAGAATTTCCAGTGCAAGATCGAGTTTGTCCTCCTCGACCAGGGACGCGCCCGTGTCGCCTCCTTGAGCTCTGATGAAGGTATAGGCCATTCCTCCTCCGATCAGGAAGACATCCACCCGATCCATCAGGTTCTTGAGGATATCGATCTTACTACTGACCTTGGCTCCTCCGACGATGGCCAGAGTGGGCTTTTCCTTGCTATTCAATACTTTGGAAACGTTCTCGATCTCGGCTGACATTACATATCCAAAACACCTGTTTCCTTTAAAGAAATCGGCGATCACAGCGGTGGAGGCATGTGCTCTATGGGCTGTGCCAAAGGCGTCATTCACATAGATATCGCCCAATTGAGCCAATTCTTTTGCAAACTCTCGATCTCCTTTCTCTTCTTCAGAGTGAAAGCGAAGGTTTTCCAGTAAAAGAACTTCGCCAGGCAAAAGTTCAGCCGCCTTTTTTTGAGCCTCTTCACCGACACAATCTGAAGAAAAGGAAACGGTGCGACCAAGGTCCTTTTGAAGCTGGACAATGAGGTGACCCAAGGACATTTCAGGAACAGGCTGACCCTTTGGGCGACCAAGGTGGGACATGATGATCAGGGAACCGCCTTCATTGAGGATCTTCATCAAGGTCGGCAGACTTGCCTTGATCCTTGTGTCGTCTGTGATCTTCAGATCCTTGTCGAGTGGGACGTTAAAATCGACGCGAACAAGGGCCTTTTTTCCCTTGAAGTCAAAGTTGTCAATGGTCAACATGGGGATGTGGACTTTTGCGTTAAATTATTGGCTTTAACTTCGCCAAAAATAGGCAGGATATGTTGTTCTCAACCATTCCCGGACAGGAAAAGGTCAAGGAAAAATTGATCAGAACGGTGGTCGACCAAAGGAACAGTCACGCACAGCTATTCTTTGGCCTGGATGGTGGTGCTCAAATGGCACTGGCACTGGCCTATATACAGTATCTAATGTGCGAGGATCCCTCTGATGAGGATAGTTGTGGTCATTGCCCCTCTTGCCTTCAGAATATGAAACTCATCCATCCGGATGTCCATTTTTCCTATCCCTTTGCCAAGACCGCAAAGTCCAGTGACAAACCCACTTCCACCGAATACCTGGAGGACTGGAGGTCGCTTCTTTTGGAAAACCCCTATGCCACCAGAATGAATTGGCTTCAAAAGTTGGGGATCGAGAACAAGCAGGCCATCATCAATGTGAGGGAAAGCGATGAGATCAGTAGAAAACTACAGCTCAAAAGCTATTCGGGCGGTTACAAGGTCATGATCATTTGGTTGCCAGAGTCCTTGCATATGTCTGCTGCCAATAAATTGCTGAAGCTTATCGAGGAACCACAACCCAAGACATTGATCCTCCTGGTAAGCAATCAACGTGAGGCCATTCTACAGACCATTTTAAGCAGGACGCAGGGAATCTCGGTGCCACCGTACAACAAAGAAGCGATCCGAGGATATCTGGAAAAACTCCATCCCCATCACAGGGCCCTTGATTTTGCCGTACTCAAAGCTGAGGGGAGCATGGGGCATGGGCTTGAATTCCTTAAGCAACAACCGTTATTCGCTGAATATTCAGATTGGTTCGTTCGATTGAATCGCGCAGCTTTTAAACCGGACGTGCAGGAATTACTGGTTTTGGCAGAAACGGTAGGACAGCAGGTTCGTGAAAAACAGAAGGATTTTCTGCAATTCGCATTATCCCTTTATGAAGCGACCTTTTTGATGAATCAAGAAGTAGAGCAGCCTAGGTTAGTGCCGCTTGAGGAGGCGGGATTCAAAACAGCGGGGTTCAGCAAATTCATCGAACCGCAGGTTGCCATAAAGATCCAAAGTTCTTTTGAACGAGCCATTTTTGAGATCGGTCGTAATGCAGCGGGAAAAATTGTTCTACTGGACACATTCCTGCAGTTATCCAAGGATCTTCGAAAAAAGCCTTAAATCACTGTTTTTCAAGAACATATATTAGACTACTGGCGTTTTTATGCCCAAATCCTTTAAGATTTGAGCGCAAACCTGTCCAGAGGGCTGAAATCCATCGCTTATTTCCATGTAAATACTCTTCACTGAGAAGGCTGACATAGAAAGAGTCGAAGGGCATATTGATCACTTGTGAAACCTTGAAACCGGATTTCTCGGCGAGAAAATTCATACTTGATTTAGAGAAATGAAATAAATGAATAGGAACATCCCAAGCGGCCCAATCCTTACCATAGACCTGAGCGTCATAACTCTCATGGTTCGGTACGGCGATGATTAATTTTCCTTGATCGCGAAGTTTCATGTGGAACATCTCCATTTTTTCCACTGGATCGGGTAGATGTTCCAAAACATGCCAAAGTGTGATCACATCAAGGGATCGATCCTGTAGATCAACAAATACAGAAGGATCCTCCACAGGAACCTCATTTTTTAAACGCGCGATCTCTGCGGCCTTTAGACTCGGTTCAAATCCTTTTACTACCCACCCTTTTTCTCGGCAAGTGGAAAGGAACTCACCCGTTCCACATCCATAATCAACAAGATTCGCGCCAGTCGGAGAAAACTTTCGAATCAAACGTTCCTTTTTCTGAAGGGCAATATTCTTAATTAGGCGATAGACCTTTTCAAAAAAAGTACGAGAGGAATCTGTATGGCTGAGATATTCATTGCTCTCATAATACTTACCAAGATCTTCATCCTTTGGGCGAGGGCTAGTAAACAGAACGCGGCAGTTCTCGCATTCCTGGATCTCAAAAATCTCTTTTGAGACCATGTGGTCAACGAAATGACCTCTAGAAAAAAAGGAAGCGTGTCCGCAAATTGGACACGCTTTTTCATGAATCATGTTTTGTTCCACGTGAAACAGGGTTATCGTCCCATATAAACGATCAGCACGTTGATATCGCTAGGAGAAACACCACTAATTCGACTAGCTTGACTGATCGTACGGGGCTTAATAGATTGTAATTTTTGTCTTGCTTCAATACTTAGGCTTTGAATCCTAGAGTAATCAAAGGCATCTGGTATCTCAAGGTCTTGAAGCTTCTTGACCTTTTCGACATTCTCTTTTTCTTTCTGAATATATCCTGAATACTTGGCATCGATCTCCACCTGCTCTAAAACTTC
>JAJLJK010000180.1:0-2426 GCA_033844885.1 Bacteroidota bacterium
GGGAAAAATGATCAGAGGCCGACGCCACCGATACATGAATACGAACAGGTTGGAGGAATCAAAATCCATGCTTTATGTTTTTAACCAGGATGAAAGATCTCTTCCTGTCAGTTCCTGGGTCTTATCTATTTCATCTTTATACCTTCGGATCAACTCATTGCGCGTTTCCGGACTCATTTTAGGAATGCCTGAATCCTTTAGGAAGATCGCCTTCATTAAGGTCTTTGCTCTTCCTGTGAGTATCCGGTCTCCCCATTCTCTGATCCTGCCAAAACCCTGAGGGGTGAATCCTCTGAATCTAGGCACTGCGGCTGAATTTTCTGAGTAGATCCGATCGGGCACAAATATCGAAACATTTAGGAATCGGCAGACATTCACAAAAAACCTTTCAGGATCGCTCTTGAGATCAGACTGGAAAAGAACCAGGATCTGGTCCTTTGGGAAAACAGAATAATATCGATCCAATTGTGTTCCGTAGGCCCCGAGGTCAAAAAAAAGTTCGTCGCGGCCCCATTTGCCGGGCGAAGCTTCAAGGTCTCTGTGCAAATTTTCCTCAAAATCACCCTTCACATAACCATATTTCAATGCCATTAGGTAGTGCGAGTAGGCTCTTTCGGCAGGGTCCCGCAGAATGACAATGATCTTTGCATCCGGCGAAAATTTCCGAATATTTTGGGCGGCTTCCTTACTCCAAAGGTAACTGGTACTGGCATCCACTCGGATGGGATACTCCGCAGCCCCTTCAAATAACCGCAGGTAATGATCCTCACTCCTGACAAAGGATTGATGCATAGGATCAAGGATCGGAGATTCCCAATATCCGGGACGGATATGAGGCAAAGTCCTGCGAAAGGTCGGAGAGAATTCTGTCGGGTCGATATCGGAGCTGAAAAAATGAGGCTCCTTGATGGGACTTAGATATATCTCCGGGTGTTGTCGGAAATATTCAGCCAAGGTGGTCGTTCCGCTTTTTGCGGCACCGATCAGGAAGGTATTGGGCTTAGTCTCTTGGATGGATCCAGGCATCTAGAAAGGAAAGGGTGATGATACGATAATATCGGTAAACGTACCAGGTCGCAAAGATATTCCAAATCACCATGCTCACTGTTGATGCCAGAGCCGCTCCCATGATCCCGTGCAATGGGATCAGCCAGAGATTCAAAAGGATATTCATCACTGCGACCAGAGCCATGATCCTTTGGGCGACCTTTTCTTTACCAGTGATATTGAGAATGTAGAGATTAGGACCACTTAAAGCATTAAAAAGCTGAGAAATGGCAAGGATCCCCAACGCACCCGCCCCTTCCTTGAATTCCATTCCGAACAATCCTAGCACCGTCTCCGGAAACAACACCAAGATCAGGAATACCGGCACCGAAAAACTGAAATTCAAAGCCCCGACCTGGCGGATCAATCTGCGCATGGCGCTCATATCACTTTCTGCAAAATAGGAGCTGATCATCGGTGCAAAGACACTATTGATGGCAAACTGGGAGAAAGTGATCAAGGTTGCCACCCTGAACGCACCCTGGTAGACCCCAACGTTCGTCTCGTTCATGAAATATTGAAGCATCAGGGTATCTGTCCAATTGATGATATAGAACAAGGCCCCCGTTAACATGATGGGGATCGAGATCCTTAACATGGCATTCATGTCCACCTTTCGGCGAACCCCAGAAATGACCTGCCGGTCAAGACTTCGATGGAAGAACCAACCTCCGATCATCGTAAGGATCAGAACAGATATTCCATATGCAATGATGGCTACTCTATCTTCCTGAATATCCATGGGTAAAAGAATGGGCACGAAGATCACGGCCAGCAAAAGAGCCGATCCATTCTGAAGAACACTGAAGGCCTTCATCCTTTTCATTGCCCTGAATCCTTCTGTAAGAAGAGATAGGATGACATATATAGGAAGGATCAAACCCGTGATCTGAAAGGGGACCTTAAGTGAAGGACTGTGAAAAACCTCTGACAATGGCCCCGAAAAAAGAAAGACCGCGATTCCGATGATGACACTCACCATAGAGATCAAGGCGATGGACTGACGAACCAAAGCCTTGAACTTGGCCGGACTTTGATCGATCTTGAATTGGGGAAAGAATCGGATCCATACTCCCTCAAGACCTAACCTGGAAAAGGTTCCGGCAATCATCAGAATGGTGAAACAAACCTCAAAAACCCCGTAACCATCCGCCCCAAAGACACGACCTATGACCAAAGTGAAAATATAGGCACTTAATCCACCGAGTATCTTGAAGAACAAGACCAATCCACTTCCACGGATGAGTTCCATGAAGCCCCTATCACCACGGAGGACATTGAATCTGGCCCACAATCGGTCTACCATGCGGCTAATGTAGCAATTGAACCCCAACCGATATTCTTAATTTGCACGGCCAACCACACCAAAAACTACCTTT
>JAJLJK010000181.1:0-1808 GCA_033844885.1 Bacteroidota bacterium
ATCTCTCCGGAGTTGATCCTGGCAAGGTCAAGAATGTCATTGACGATCCCTTGAAGAAAACTGGCCGAAGAGCGCAAAGCATGAACCTGTTCTTCCTGGTCGGGCTCCAATTTGGTTCGTGATAGTCGCTCAGCAAACCCGATCACTGCGTTCAACGGAGAACGGAGCTCATGGGTGATATTGGTGATGAATTCTTCCTTCACCCCGGAGAGGGCCATGACCCTTTCCTGTTCGGTCTCCAATTTCTGCCGATAGAATCGCGCCCGCCCGAGTTCCCGGAAGATCAGGAACATCAGGACGGCGCCCATGAAGACCCCCGAGAACAAAAGGATGAACAAGGTGGTCATGGCTTCATTGGCCTCGTGTCGGGCTTCGTCCATTTGACGGGCGAATCGGACCGAAGCTTCCGCTTGAATGTTGAATACCAACTCACGGATCTTGTCCAAAATGGCCCGATCCTCTCCCAAAAGGACCATTTCCTGGTCAGACAAGCGTTCGTTCATGATCTGTTCCTCCTGTTCCGCCCGCTGAAGGGCATCCACCACACGAACCATGACCGAATCACTTCGCTCTTTGATCCGGTCCTTTTCGGAGCTAATGGGAACCGTTTCCTCCGGTGCTAGGTAAAAGGTCGTCACCGTGTCGTATTGCGGTGTATCATCGGCGAAAAGCCGTTCCAACAGACCCCGATTGGGATCCTTGATGGGATCGCGAGTGATCACCAGCTTCCTTTCTTTCGGGGTCAATGGCTCTACTCTCCATCCCTTTTGAGGTAGGTCATCAATGGTTGTGAGGTCCTTTTTCACATCCTCACGAAGGTCCTTTAAAGCCTTTCTGGAATATCCACCCTGCTTACTTTCTTGCCGCAACTCCAGATAATATTCCCATGAATCGATCTTACGCCCGAATACGAACTGAAGAGAGTCCAGAAGATCGGTCGGGAGGGAGTCCTGCTGCATCCGAAGTTTAAGATAGAGTATCTCTTCGGTCACCTTGTTGACCTGCTGGGTATAGGATTCTGCAAAGGCGGGATCGTCTGTCAGGATATAGGATTGAAGCTGGTTTTCTGCCAACATGATGTCGCGGAACAATTCATTGATCATTGCCGAAGCATAATCGGTCCGTCCCAATTGGGAGGTAGAATCCATGAGCTTCTGGAACGATCGGTAGGTGAATATCCCCAACAGGGTGGCGCCGAGGATGATCCCCAGGAACCCGATCCACAATTGAATATTGAGTCTTTTTTCTGGCTGCATGAAGGAGGGGTCTTGGGTAAAAATAACCAATCTCTGAGCCATTCCCGTCCTCTTGACCTGTAGGAGGAGGCACAGGCTAGAGAGTTGCCCCAGGGGGCACCAAACACAGGTGTGGAATTATTCCACAGTTTGGGGAGACAAGCGTGGGGAATGTCCACAGCCTCGATTTCACTATTGTTTTTAGTGGACTGAAATTGAGGTATTTAAGTCGAGAATATTTTCTGGCATGGAATGTTCAATAGAGGAACCAACGCACAACACAAAAAACCCAGCAAAAAGATGAAAAGAATTTTGTTCTCGCTTTCGATGATCGCCCTCCTGGCGGTATCGGCAGAAGCGCTCACACAGGACCTGAACGTGATCGATCTCCAGAAGAAGGAAGTTCAGCAGGAGAAGAAAGAGAAGATCACCATGGATCAGGTGCCTGCCCAGGTGAAGGAAGGGTTTGACAAATCGGATTACGCCGAGACCAAGGTCAACACCATCTACAAGTTGCTGGGAGAAAAAGACAGTTACCAGTTCATGGTGACCGACAAAGATGGAGGTAACTGG
>JAJLJK010000182.1:0-10075 GCA_033844885.1 Bacteroidota bacterium
ATGGAAGATCCAACCCGGAGGGGATGAATTCGTTTTTCTGGTCACCGACCATCTTGGAAAACAGATATTTATCCTCTCACGTCTTGAACCGATCGACAGCTAAGTCGTTACTGTATCAGAAAAGAACCCGCCCAAATCCTCGGATCTTACTTAGTATATTTGGTTCCATGGCGAGGTGTGTCTTAACCATTCTGATCTTTTTGTTCTCTTTCGAGGCTGTTTCCTCGGCAGGGAACCCTGAGTTCATTCCCAATGAGGGACAATGGACAGGATCCTTCGTTGCCCGTGCGGACCTGACCTTTGGAGCCTTTTTTCTTGAGGAGAATGGATATTCGGTGGTCTTTCGTTCTCCAGAAACCCTTGAAGCCATCTTTGGTCATCTTCACAATGGGGGCCATGGTCATTCCATCGACGAACAATACCTATTCGCTTTTCGCCAACGACTGATCGGGTCTACCCATCCCACCCGTAAAATGGGTGCTGATCCAACCGAGGGGATCTTCAATTTCTTATTGGGGAAGGATCCTTCCAAATGGAAGACGGCCATCAAGGGATATAGAACCTACCAAATGGATAATGTCTATCCGGGTATCGACCAGGTGTATCACCATCAGGGTCAAGCTTTGAAATATGAATACCAGGTAAGTCCTGGAACCGACCCGTCGGTGATCCAATGGACCTATGAAGGGACCTCTGATATTCAGGTCGAAAAGGGTGAATTGATTATTCGAACCCCTTATGGAACCGTCACTGAAGGAAAGCCCTTTGCATACCAGATCATCAATGGTCACAAAACCGAGGTTTCCTGCCGATATCACGAAAGAGAGGGTGTCTTCTCATTCAAACTGGGAAAATATGATCCAAGTCTGCCTCTGATCATTGACCCCACCCTGATCTTTGCCACATTCAGTGGATCGACCGCAGATAACTGGGGTTTTACCGCCACCTACGATCTTCAGGGAAATTTTTATGGAGGAGGTGTGGCGTTTGGTACGGGGTATCCGGTGACTACGGGAGCCTATCAGACGACCCATAAGAACTCCAACGACCCCTCCCTTTCCTATGTGACCGATATCGCCATCACCAAATTCAACCCTACCGGGACGGCTCGTCTGTACAGTACCTATTTGGGTGGGTCTGAATTTGACCTTCCTCTTTCCATGATCGTAGACAATGCTGGGAATCTGGTTATTTATGGAGTGACGGGTTCAGCTGATTTCCCTACTTCTTCCGGTGCATTTCAGGATACCCTGAACAAAGGAAATGGACATAACTTCAACATTTTCCACTTCAACGAGGGAATTGATATCATCGTTGCAAAACTGAATCCATCGGGAACCAATCTCCTCGCCTCTACTTATGTAGGAGGTTCCTCTATCGATGGTGCCAATAAGCGCATTCTCTATAATTATGGTGATGAGACCCGAGGAGAGGTTGTCGTTGATGCCCAGGACAACATTTATATTGCGTCCAATACAGAAAGTGTTGATTTTCCGGGACTTCCCTCTACCGCAACCATTGGTGGAAATAGTGATGCGGTGATCTTCAAGCTCAATTCGAGTATGACCAATTTAGCCTGGGCTAATCTGTTTGGTGGATCTGGAAATGAAACCGGATTCAGCCTGAAGATTCGCAATGGCCAATTGTGGCTCGGAGGGGGAACTACCTCGAACAATCTTCCGGGAACATCCACCGGGGTGGTGACAGGTTTTCAGGGTCTGGTGGACGGATATATTGCGCGTTTTTCTTCAGTCACCGGAGGTTTTCAAAGGGCGACATATCTTGGTACTCCTTTTTATGACCAGGCCTTTCTGATCGACCTTGATAAATTTGGGACCCTATACGCCTTCGGCCAAACGGGTGGAGCCTATCCCACGACAAGTGGGGTTTATAATGTTCCAAATTCGAGACAATTCATTCATCGTATATCCGCTGACCTTGACCAAACCTTATTTGCCTTCCTCTTTGGCTCGGGGCTGAACAAATATGACCTAGTTCCAAGTGCATTTGAGGTGGATGATTGCATGAAGATCTTTGTAGCAGGGTGGAATGGCCGTGCCACCCAATCCGGATATCCTGCGCAAGGAAACACCAAAGACCTACCTACAACACCCGATGCGATCCAGTCAACCACGGACGAGGCTGATTTTTACTTTGCCGTTTTTGGCGCTTATGGAGACAGCCTTCTCTATGCCACTTATTACGGCGGTGCGGCAGATGAACATATCGATGGAGGAACCAGTAGGTTCAGTCCGGATGGAACGATCTATCAGGGAGTTTGTGGAGGATGTTCACAACAGAGTTTCCCAACCACTCCGGGCGTAGTCGGTCCGACCAACAATTCACCTAACTGTAATTTTGCCGGGATCAAGATCGATCTTGAAACTTCAGTTTCTGCCATCCCGATCATTGATACGACAAGGATCGACACCACCTGTGGGTCTATTATCATTCAATTCAAGGACCTATCACTGAATGCTTCCGAGATCTATTGGGAATTGTCGGATGGAACCACTTCGACCTCGCCTTCTCCGAGCTTTACGATCTCACAACCCGGAAATTATTCGATCCAGTTGGTAGCCGTGGATACGATCTGTGACATTTCAGACACGGCGATCCTCAATTTCAGCGTGAATGGTTTCCTGGAGCCGGAAGCCATTTCGAATGAGAGGTATCGCTCCTGCGATCAGGAATTCAAAGTGAGGTTTGCCAATCTATCCAGAAATGCCCAATCCCAGTTTTGGAATTTTGGCGATGGTGTGACAAGTAAGAATGTCGATCCGGTCCACATCTATCCGGGTCCGGGAACCTACACTGGTTACCTTGTGGCCATTGACACTTGTGGCCAACAGGATACATCCTCTTTTGTGATCACCTTCGATCCACCCAAATCAAAGCCGGACATTCAGTTGGCAGAGGATTCCTGTTATTTGGGATCGATCAATGTGGTTCTTCCTCCAGAGATCGATGATTCCTTCATCCTGACCTGGCGCTTTCCCGATGGAAGTTCAGAGGTGGCCACTCATCCTACCTACCAATTCAGGGTTTCCGGGAGTTATTCCATTGAGCTGACCCTTACAGATACAACCTGCAATCAGACCTGGAATTACACTTTCCCTTATGATGTTGAGGTTTCTGATCAGATGGTATTTATCCCCTCTGCATTCAGTCCCAATGGGGATGGAATAAACGAGGAACTTATCATAGATGGCTCGATCTGCGTGAAAGAAGCCTCCTTCATGATCTTTGATTCGTGGGGTGGACTTCTATTTGAGACCGATCGACCTTTTGAGGTTTTCTGGGATGGTCGACGGGAAGGGGAAGAATGCCCGGGGGATACATATGTCTATATCTTCAAGGCCAATAAGAGAACCTACCACGGCTATATTGTCCTGATCCGCTAAGGAGTTAGTGAATTAGCCATTTTCCATCACTTACAAAGCAAACTCCTCCTGCCTTGGTCAGTATCTTTCTCAGCGGATCGACGGCTTTTTCAAGGATCTCTTCCTCACATACCCAGTAGATCATCACATTGGAAAAGGCATCGGTCAGGCCAAATCCATCCTGGATCCCGCGATTACCCATTCCCCGAATATGATCGATGATGGTGTATCCGTCCGCTCCAACCTCGGTAAGGATATTTACGATCTTCTCTGTTTCTGATTTGGAAACGATGATCTCAACACGCTTCAGTGCTTTCATGAGCCGAGGAGTTTTTCAATGATTAGGTAATACATGGGAATACCCACCAAGATATTGAAGGGAAACGTGATTCCAAGGGACATAGGTACATATAGACCGGGGTTCGCTTCAGGTACTGCGATCCGCATGGCCGCCGGAACGGCTATATAACTAGCACTGGCCGCCAAAATTGTCAAAAGTAGAGCATTGCCCACCGACAGGCCGAAGGCATAGGATAGGAAGATCGCAAGGAAGGCATTGACGACAGGAACGATCAAAGAGAATAGGATAAAGAAGGCCCCCTTGTTCTTAAAGATCGCCAACCTTCGACCAGCCAATAATCCCATATCCAACATAAAAAAGGCAAGAATTCCCTTAAAAGGAGCGTCGATGAAGGGAGTGACCGTCTGAAACTGGGATTCGGGTAGAACCAATCCGATCAGGACACTGCCAAGGATCAAAAAGACCGATCCATTGGTCAAGGCTTCGTGGATCATTTCCTTCATGCCCCTACCCTCTCCATTCTCACTTTCATTTCGACGAACCAGAAAGACCCCAACCATGATAGCGGGTGATTCCATCAAGGCAAGAGCGGCAACCATGAACCCCCCATAGTTCACTTCCTGACTTCGAAGAAATGCCACTGCTGTGATGAAGGTCACGGCGCTGACAGAACCATAGGTAGCGGCAATGGCCCCTGCATTTGGAATACTCGTCTTTTTCTTCAAGAATGGGAAAACGTAAAAGGGAACCAAAAAGGCCAATAGGATCGCTGATCCCAATCCAAGGAACACCTCGTTCCCTCCAAGAGAATGAGCGAGCTCTGCCCCACCCTTTAGACCAAGACTGAAGAGAAGGTAAAGGCTTAGGAATTTGGAGATCTCCGTGGGAATGGAGAGATCGGAGCGAACCCAATTCGCCAAAAGACCCAGTAGAAAAAATAATACCGGGGCGCTCAGAAGATTATTGATCAAAAGGCTGGCATCCATATGTTATAAGAATGGGGACCCTTTGGCGAATGTCATCAGGTCAGAATGATCTTTTTTAAGGAGGTCACCAGGCGATCGATGTCCTCTTTCGTATTGTATCGGGAGAGGGAAACCCTGAGGCTGACCGAATCCTGATCCTCAGGTTGTCGCATGGCCTCGATCACATGACTTCCCTTGGTGCTTCCGCTATTACATGCTGAACCACCCGAAACGGCGATGCCATCTATATCCAACATGAAGAGCAACATTTCTGTCTTGTTGTTCTTGGGGAATTTCAGATTGATGACCGTATAAAGGCTTTTGTCAAGATCTCCACTCAATCCATTGAATCCCAGGTCGGGGAGGGCTCCCAAAAATTGATCAATGGCATATCTCTTCAATTCAAGAACCTTCTCCTTATCTCTTGGAAGGTTGGAGTAGGAAGTCTCCATGGCCGATCGCAAACCTGCGATCCCAATGAGGTTTTCGGTTCCAGCGCGCATATTTCGTTCCTGGCCTCCACCCCAGATCTGGGGCTTTAGCTTGATCCCACCACGGATGAAAAGAAAGCCTATTCCTTTAGGACCATGGAACTTATGTGCCGCACAGGTCATGAAATCTACCTTGGCCTTGGAAAGGTCGATCTCATAATGTCCAAAGGTCTGGACTGTATCACTGTGAAAGAATGCCTGATTCTCTTTGCAGATCGAACCCACTTGATCGAGGTCCAACAGGTTCCCGATCTCATTGTTTCCATGCATTAAACTTACCAGGACCGGAGCTTCGCTTTCGCGGATGAGCTGAACAAGGTGATCCAGGTCGATCACTCCTCTTTCGTCATTGCGAACCATTTTCATTTGGACCCGTCCCTCGCGTTCAAGCTGTTCAATCGGGTACAGAACTGCATGGTGTTCGAGAGGTGAGGTAATGATCGTCCTTACCCCCAGATCACGGACCGAAGATTGAATAGCCAGATTATCCGCTTCTGTTCCACCACTGGTAAAAAAGATCTCACCAGGTTGACAATGAAGGGTATTTGCGATGGATTTTCTTGCCTGTTCTACCAGGATCTTGGCATGTCGTCCAAATCCATGAGTAGAGGAAGGGTTTCCAAAGGTTTCAAGTGCCTCCAACATACTTTCTCTCACCTCGGGGGCCAGAGGAGTTGTTGCGGCATTGTCCAGGTAAACAGGGTTTTCTTGCGTCATTCGTCCAGTTCAAACCAGTTCCTGATCAACTCATCCTCCCGTCCCTTGTATCTTAGGTGGAAGAATTCATTGGTCTGTTTGTCGTATCGATAATCCTCAGACCATTCACGGTGATTTTCGGCAATTTCGCGAATGGCGTGGCAAATATATTCAACTTCCTGGTCTGTCATGGTCGGATGAATGCTCATGCGGATCCATCCCGGTTTGGCAGAAAGATCCCCATGTGCGATCTCCGTCCAGATGGATTGGCTGATATCCGGACTGAGGTTCAATAAGTAATGTCCATAGGTTCCTGCACAGGAACAACCACCGCGAACCTGAACTCCAAATCGGTCATTGAGCAATTTCACTCCGAGATTGTAGTGCAATCCCTCAATGAAAAAGCTGATCACACCGAGTCGATCCCTGGTATTCCCAGCCAGGATATGAAGGTTGGGAATGGACTCCAATCGATCGAAGATATCATCGATCATCTCGTGCTCTCGTCGGAGAATGTTCCGAACCCCCATCTTCTCCTTCAGTCGGATGGCCATTGCTGCCTTCATGGTCTGCAAAAACGGAGGAGTGCCTCCATCCTCACGAACTTCAATATCGGCATTGTAACTATGTCCGCCCCAAGGGTTGGTCCAGGTGACCGTTCCCCCACCGGGTTGATCAGGAACTCTGCTGTTGTAAAGCAGGGAGTTGAAGATCAATACACCCGGGGTTCCGGGTCCGCCTAAGAATTTATGTGGGCTAAAGAAAATAGCATCCAAAGCCATTTCAGGATCCTCGGGATGCATGTTTATCTCTACATAGGGACCTGAACAGGCGAAATCAACAAAACACAGCCCTCCGGCTTGATGCATCTTCTTGGCGATCTGGTGATATGGGGTTTGTATCCCTGTTACATTACTACAACCAGTGACTGAGGCGATCTTCAGTTTGTGATCCTTATATTTTTCAAGCAGATCATCCAGGCTGGAAAGATCCACCAAACCGTTGTTGTCGGCCTTCATACACTCGACCTTGCAAAAGGTCTCCAACCACGAGGTTTGATTGGAGTGGTGTTCCATGTGGGTGATAAACACCACCGGACGATCTTCATCCGGAATGCTGACATATTTATCGAGGCGATCAGGATACTTCAAACCAAGCATACGCTGGAACTTCACCACTGCACCGGTCATCCCTGAACCCACAGGTATTAATGCGTCGAGCTGTGACGCGTTGACATGATCCTTGATGATCTTTTTCGCCTCATGATAGGCTCGGGTCATCAATGCCCCGGTATACGAGGTTTCGGTATGCGTATTGGCCACATAGGGTCCAATTGAATCGCTAAGTGCTTTTTCTATGGGGCCGTAAAGCCTCCCACTAGCAGTCCAATCCGCGTAGATGATCCGCTTCTGGCCATAAGGCCCTTCGATGAACTCTTCGTTACCAATGACATTGTCCCGAAAGGTGGCAAAGTAGTTCTCCAAACTTTGGGTGATCTCGGTCTTCATGATCGAGGGGTTTTTTCAAAGATATCCTATTTCTTACATCAGCGATAGGATACGGCTTACGTATTCCTCTCCCAATTCTTTCGCAGCTTCAGCAGTTGGTGCCTCTGTATAGATACGGATGATGGGCTCGGTATTGGATTTACGCATATGGACCCATCGATCCTTCAGGTCGATCTTTACACCATCAATGGTATTCACAGTTCCCTCCGTAACACCTTCTTTGATCTTTTCCAATAAAGCGTCCACATCCGTGGAAGGATCCAACTGTGCCTTCATCTTGGCCATATGATATTCCGGATACCCCTCCTTGAGTTCGGAAAGGGTCTTTTCTGATTTCGCAAGATGGGTAAGGATCAGAGCCACTCCGATCAAGGCATCCCGTCCATAGTGGAGATCCGGAACAATGATCCCTCCATTGCCCTCACCACCGATCACTGCATTGATTTCTTTCATCTTGGACACTACATTGACCTCCCCGACAGCGGATGCTTCGTAATGCCCCCCCTTTCTTTCAGCAAGATCCCTTAAGGCTCTTGAACTGGATAAGTTGGAAACCACTCCTCCTCTTTTATTCTCCAGTATATAATCCGCCACCGCCACCAGGGTGTATTCCTCGCCGAACATCCTTCCCTTTTCATCGATAAGAGCCAGTCGATCCACATCAGGGTCGACCACGATTCCAAGGTCGCTAGAGGTACGTTTTACCGTTTCCATGATATCGGTCAAATGCTCTTCCAGGGGTTCCGGATTATGGGGAAAATGACCGGTAGGCTCGCAATAGAGTTTTTCTACCCTTTCCACTCCCAATGCCTTCAGCAGTTTGGGGATAGCGATCCCACCCGTACTGTTAACTGCATCCACAGCGACCTTAAAGCCCTTTCGGGCGATGGCTTCTGCATCCACCAGAGGATGCGCCAGGATCATTTCGATATGTTCTTCGATTGCATCCTCCAAAACGCTGATCTTACCCAATTTCTCCACCTCTGAGAATTCCATGGTCCCTGCATCCGCTAAGGCTAATAGAGCCTTTCCTTCTTCAGCATTGATGAACTCCCCCTTTTCGTTTAGGAGTTTAAGAGCATTCCATTCCTTCGGGTTATGGGAAGCGGTAAGTATGATCCCGCCTTGAGCTTTCTCATGAGGAACCATGACCTCGACCGTAGGAGTGGTGGACAATCCGAGATCAAGGACATCAATGCCCATGGCGATAAGGGTATTCATTACCAGACCTTGAATCATTTCACCTGACAATCGAGCATCCCTTCCAACCACGACCTTGTAGACCAATTGGTCCGGAAATCTTTCCTTGAGCCAACCTCCATAGGCAGCAGCAAATTTCACAGCATCGATAGGACTAAGCGTATCGCCAGGTCTTCCTCCGATAGTACCTCTAAAACCGGATATGGATTTGATCAGTGTCATGATTGGAATTTTGAAGGCCAAATATACACATCTGACTACGGCCCATTGGGAACATGTCGTGCAATATTCGGAGTCTTTGTGCGTCTAAGTCTTAAGGCATGGAACGATCTTTGCCTTAGGCAAAAGAGTTTGTTGATTTATCTGTGGATAACCTGAAGTTTGGAGTTACTTTTGCCGCCAAATTTTTGGGTTTCTTTAAGAAAAGCCCAACTGCCATGTTTGAAGAGAACGAGTTCGACAGCCGATCCCTTATTGAACGGTTTGAAGAAATGATCTCTTCCAATTCCACAACTTACTTCGATGTGGATGAGTTGGAAGAGATCGTAGAATATTATACTGAAATGGGAATGAATGCCAAGGCCTATCGGGCGATAGAGGTTGGCAATTCCCTGCATCCAGGTGCTGCGGGCCTCAAGATCCGCTTTGCTCAGGTCCTTGCGGAGGACGATAAAATGGAAGAAGCATTGAGTGAGTTGGATACGGCCGAAATGCTGGAACCCAATAATGCGGACCTTTTTATCGCTCGTGCCTCCATACTGTCAAAACAAGGTCACCATAATCGGGCTGTGAAATCCTTATTGGAAGGGTTGGGAAAAAGTACGGACCCTCTTGATTTTTTTCCACTAATTGCCGCGGAATATCAACTTCTCGGAAAATTTGAGGAGGCGATCCGATTTTATAAACTGACCCTCGAGGAGGATCCTGAAGATGAAATGGCACTTTACAACATGGCCATTTGCTTTGACATGCTCGACATGAATAAAAAAGCAGCAGAATTCTTCCTTCATTATATCGATAAGAATCCCTACACCGAGATCGCCTGGTATTACCTGGGAGTGGTCTACAATAAAATGCGGGATTTCGATCGTTCCATCTGGGCCTTCGATTATGCCATCCTCATCGACGAGGAATTCACCGCTGCGTATTATGAAAAAGCCCGAACACTAGAGCGGATGGAGCGATATGCAGAAGCGGCAGAGGTCTATGAGGCCAGCTTTGGATTTGACGATCCGACGGGATACAGTTATTATCGACTAGGGAATTGTTACCGCCATCTCGGGAACTTCAATAAAGCGTACAAATATTTTACGCTTGCGGTAAAGGAGGATCCCGAACTGGACGAGGCCCTATTGGAATTATCCCTTCTCAATCTTGAACAGGGAAAGATCTTCGAAGCGATCCACTATATCCGCAAGGCCATCTCTTTGGATGATGACAATCCTGATTATATGATCGTTGCCATCGATGTATATCGAAGGGCCGGATTATACCTTGAGGCGGTGGAACTCTACAAAAAGGTCATCCAATC
>JAJLJK010000183.1:0-7228 GCA_033844885.1 Bacteroidota bacterium
CCGTGCCTGATCCAATCCGTGATCCAGGTAGATCGCGCCGATCAGTGCTTCGAGGGCGTCGCCAGATAGGCTTTTGGCAGGTTTGAAACGGTCGAGCTTGCTTTCGACCATGCTTTCGAGTCCGAGGCGTTGTCCTACCCGATTCAGGTTCTTTCGAGAGACCATCTTGCTTCGCATGGTGGTCAGAAATCCCTCGTCCTTCTCCGGATATCGGTGATAGAGCTCTTCTGCGATAAGCATTCCGAGTATGGCATCTCCCAGAAACTCCAGTCGTTGGTTGGAGCTGGTCTTATTCTTATCCCTTACGGGCGATGCAGAACTGTGCCTAAAGGCCTTTTCATACAAAGAGGGATCGCCAACAGGAAGTCCGGTGATCTTTTCGATCTCGGAAATGAACCTTTCTTCCCTATTCTTGGTGGAGGAAAAAAGACGAAGGAACCAGTTCATGCATTAGTCAAGCTTCGTGAAGAGAACGGAAGCATTGTGGCCTCCAAAGCCGAAGGTATTACTGATCGCCGCATTCACGGTTCTCTCCTGAGCTTTGTTGAACGTGAAGTTCATGGCCGGGTCCAAATTCTCATCCAGTTCAAAGTGATTGATGGTAGGGGGCACAATGTTGTTCTGGATGGACATGACGCAAGCGGCAGCCTCGATGGCACCTGCAGCACCAAGAAGGTGACCGGTCATGGATTTGGTCGAACTGATGTTCATCTTAAGGGCGTGATCTCCAAAAACTTTAGAGATCGCATTGACCTCAAGGACATCGCCCAGGGGCGTGGATGTCCCATGGACATTGATGTAATCGATGTCTGATGGATTCATTTTCGCATCCGCCAAAACATCTTTCATCACCTTTATGACCCCTAATCCGTCTGGGTGAGGAGCGGTAAGGTGATAAGCATCCGCACTCATTCCACCGCCTGAAAGCTCGGCGTAGATCTTTGCACCGCGGGCTTTAGCATGCTCGTACTCCTCGAGTACCAGACCTGCAGCACCCTCTCCAAGAACGAAACCATCCCGACCGGAATCAAAGGGTCGAGAGGCCGTTTCCGGAGAATCATTTCTGGTGGAAAGCGCCTGCATGGCATTGAAACCACCGATACCAGCTTCTGTTACCGCAGCTTCAGAACCTCCAGCCAGAATGGCATCCGCCTTTCCAAGGCGTATCAGGTTCATGGCATCGATTATGGCATGTGTGGCCGAGGCGCAGGCAGAAACCGTGGAATAATTCGGACCGCGAAACCCATACTTGATAGAGATGTGTCCCGGGGTGATATCCACGATCATCTTTGGAATGAAGAAGGGATTGAAACGCGGGGTGAAATCCGCCTGAGCAAAGCCGATGGCCTCGTCCAGAAAGGTCCTAAGACCTCCGATGCCGGAACCCCAAATGACCCCGATGCGTTCGGGATCTACCTTGTCCTCGACAAGGCGTGAGTCGGTAATGGCCTCGTCAGCAACCGCCATCCCCAAATGGGTGAAACGGTCCATTTTCCGGGCCTCCTTGCGATCGATGTGATCGAGAGGATCGTAACCTTTGACCTCACAGGCGAAACGAGTTTTGAACTTCTCTGGATCGAACAGCGTGATAGGAGCGGCCCCGCTCTTTCCATTGACGAGGCCGTTCCAATATTCTTGTGCTGTGTTTCCAATAGGGGTAAGTGCCCCCAATCCGGTTACTACAACTCGCTTCAATTCCATGTGATTCGATTACGACTTTGCTTCTTCGATATAGGCAACTGCCTGACCTACGGTAGCAATGTTCTCAGCCTGATCATCTGGGATCTGAATATCGAACTCCTTCTCAAACTCCATGATCAATTCAACAGTGTCGAGAGAATCTGCGCCGAGATCGTTGGTGAAGCTGGCCTCAGTGGTTACTTCATTTTCGTCAACTCCAAGTTTGTCAACGATGATGGCCTTTACTCTTGCAGCAATGTCTGACATGATTTAAGCATTTAGGTTGTTCAAGCTGCAAAGAAAACAATAAATCATGAATTCAAACACCCCTATCCTTCAATAATTGAACCGGGCAATTTCATACCCGCAAGGCCGAATGCGCGAATAGTATTGGATATTAGGTTTATCTTTCGACCGGATTTAGCCTAATTGCATCCATTCAATTAGTTTTGGAAAAAACCTTATTTCGGTGAAAAACATTGTCATCTTCGCCTCCGGCTCCGGAACGAATGCCCAGAAAATCGTTGAGTATTTCGAGGAGAGTGAGCTGGCGCGGGTAACGAGCATTTTTACAAACAACAAGAACGCTGGAGTGATCGACAGGGCCCGGATCACGGGCACACCCTGCATCGTCTTTACGATGGATGAGCTCAATGACGGAACGGTCCTCCAGAAGGTCAAAGCTCTGAAGACCGACCTGATCGTTCTGGCAGGATTCCTCAAAAAGATTCCCACGGAACTCATCACAGAATATCCTGATAGGATCATTAACATCCATCCTGCCCTTCTTCCTGATTACGGGGGACAGGGAATGTATGGAATGAAGGTTCATCAAGCGATCGTGGATAACGAGGAGGAAGAGACCGGCATCACCATTCATTATGTCAATGACGATTATGATGAAGGCGAGATCATCTTCCAGGAAACGGTTGAGGTCGATCCGGAGGACTCCCCGGAAGATGTAGCTTACAAGGTTCAGCAACTCGAGCACAAACACTTTCCTGCCGTGATCGAATGGGTGCTGAATGACCTCGAAGCATGATCCATATCTATACCGATGGCTCTTCCAGGGGGAACCCAGGCCCGGGAGGCTATGGGATTATCTGGGAGAAACCCCCTCATTATAAAGAAGCTTCTCAGGGCTTTCGTCTGACCACGAACAACCGCATGGAGTTACTCGCGGTCATCGTTGGCCTTGAGGCCTTGAAAAGAGCCCCTTCTCAGGTCACGGTGGTCACCGACTCCAGATATGTCGCAGATGCCGTTTCCAAAGGGTGGGTCTTCGGATGGGAGAAAAAAGGTTTCAAGGGGAAGAAGAACCCCGATCTTTGGATCCGATTCCTTAAGATATATCGAAAACACCAGGTTCGCTTTCAGTGGGTGAAAGGGCATAATGATCACCCCAGAAACGAACGTTGTGATGAATTGGCGGTTCAAGCTGCCCTCGGAACCGACCTTTTGGTCGATGAGGGCTTTGAGAACTCGGACGAAAGACTGCTCTAGATCAGAAAGAAATATACTCTTGGGGGTTCACTGCCAATCCCTGATGCCAAAGTTCAAAATGAAGATGGGGTCCGGTGGTGTGGTTCCCGGAATTTCCAATGATGGCGATCGCCTCTCCGGCCCGTACCAAGTCCCCTTGCTTCTTCAATAAGGCCGAATTGTGCTTGTAAACCGAAACGAGGTCATGATCGTGTTGGATCATCATCACATATCCTGTTTCGGCGGTCCATTCTGCCAGGATCACCGTTCCTTCGAGGCAGGATTTGACAGGCGAATTAGGTTTTGCAGTGATATCCACTCCAACGTGATTCTGATCCTGATCAAAAGCATTGGTCACCAAACCCTTAAGAGGGGTGAAAAACGCGGTGTTCGCCAAGGGTTCTGAACCGCGATTGGGAAGATTGAAGCGGTCCTCCTCTTCGACAAACTGACGTAGGATGGCCTCGTCCTGAGTGGACTCGAATTCAATGTCCTGAGGTTCTACGGATCCAGTTTGCTGCTCATTGTGAACCACCGGGTCCACCGGATTGCCACTGAGGATATTCTTGATATTGCTGACGTACTGTTCGTTGAAAGCCAATTGTCTTTCCAAACTATCTGTGCGCAAGGTGAGCTCGAGAGCCTTTCTCCGAAGATCCGTGCTTGCATAGCCTGGGATATACTCTCGTAGAGGGGTGAAGGCGATAAGAAGGATTGTGCTTCCGATCAGGAGAATGGCACCCAACATGACCGCCACAAAAACATTTAACCTGCTGAGCTTGAAAGTGATCTTCTCCTCAAAGGTCTCGTCGTTGAGAACCACCAGCCGATATTTGTTCTTCAGCTTGGTGATCGCCTTTTTGCTTTTCTTCTCCTTCGTCATGTTGAACACATTCCTGCAAATATCAAAAAACCAAAGATACAACCGCTCCGGGGGTTGTTAGACCTTTGGGCTTATTTCCGTAAACTTGCCGATTTTGAGAGCCGTATAATAAATAGGTTCATCCACTGTTAACAAGACACAAACCACGTTCGCTTCGCATGCGGTCCAGCCGATTCTCCATATTCTTTCTTGTTTTGACCGTTGCTCTCCTTGGCTGTAGCCGGAAAAAGGACACGTTCACCAGTCGAACCTACCACAAGATGACCTCCAAGTTCAACCCCCTTTTCAACGGGGAACAGACCTTGTTGAAGGGGATGGAGACCTTGGAGAACAGTACCCAGGACAATTATGAGGAGATCCTTCAAGTCTACCCTTGGGGGGATGAGAAATTGGCACAGACCATTGCCTCTGACATGGAGCGGTCGGTCGAGAAAGGATCCAAGGTCATCCAACAACACAGCATGTACATCCGAGGGGATCAAAAGAACCCTTATATCATTGACAGCTATATGTTGATCGGAAAGGCCCGATTCATGAAATACGAGCTTTTCCCAGCCCTTGAGACCTTCAACTACGTCTCGAATCAGTTCAAGGACAGCGATGCATATTATGAAGCCATTCTCTGGGCGGGAAGGACCAATACACGAATTGGGAACTACTATGCCGCAGAGAACAATTTCAACGAACTATACAACAACAAGAAGGTCCCCAAGAAGCTCGAACCACACGTCCGTGCGAGTATGGCTCAGCTGTATATCGAAACGGAACAATACAATGCAGCCATCAGAGCTTTGGCAGATGCCGTCGAGGATGCCCCAGACAAAAAATCTCGGGTACGATGGACCTTTATTATGGCTCAGTTGAACGAGAAGTTGGGTAACAAACATGATGCTTCGGTCCTTTTTGGTAAGGTCGCCGATCTCCACCCGGATAAGTACGAATTGGAATTCAAGGCGAGGATCAGACAAGCGAAGAACTTCGATATCTACATGGAGAGCCCAGCCAAGATCTACCGCATTCTGAAAGACCTGGCCAAGGATGAGAAGAACAAGGAATACCTGGACCAGATCTATTATGCAATGGCAGAGGTAGCCATCGAAGAAGAGGATTTTCCGAAAGCAGAGGAATATCTGCAGAAATCGATCTCCTCCAGCACGAACAATCCAACCCAAAAAGGGCAGTCCTTTCTTCGCCTGGCCAATATCAATTACGACTTTGAGTCCTATGTGAAGGCGGAAGCCTTTTATGACAGTGCCATCACGGTGCTGCCGAAGAGTTATCCCGAGTTGGATGACGTAAGGGATCGAAAGGTCAGTCTTTCCAAGCTCGTGGCAAACATTCAGGAGATCGAACTTCAGGATTCTCTCCTGGAACTATCGGCCATGTCCCCAAGCAAACAGAAGAAGATCTTCGAGGAGTATATCGAGTGGTTGAAAGACGAAGAGGAACGATTGCGCAGGGAAGAGGAAATGAAGACCTTGAACAAGCAACTCGCTGCTCAATCCAATGCTCAGGGTGGTGGTGTGCAGGCTGGTGGGGCCGGAGGTTTTTATTTTTACAATGCCTCCTTGAGGAATAAAGGTATGGCCGAATTCAACCAAATATGGGGGCAACGGGATCTCGCAGATAACTGGAGGGTCAAATCCTTACAAGGACCCAACGCAGGGAATATGGCAAATGGCGGAGGCAACAACCAGGGGCAGGCTCAGGAAGAAGCAGAAGAGACCGGTCAGGGACCGGCAGCAAGGTTCCAGGTAGAGACCTACCTTTCAAGGATACCAGATACGGAAGAGAAAAAGAATGCCGCTCACGAAAAGATCAAGGCAGCGTTGATGTCCAATGCGGTGATTTATAAGGAGGAACTAAAGAATCCCCGCCGTTCTGCCGCCACCTATGAGGATTTCCTGAAGAGATATCCCACTGATGAGAAGGTGCCTCAGGCCTATTATGCCCTTTACCGAACCTTTGATGGGTTGGATGAGAAAAGGGAGAAGGAAGAATATAAGGACAAGCTACTTTCGGAATACCCCGAATCCTTATATGCAAAACTGGTGCGGGATCCTGGGACTGTGATCGAGGATCGTAGTGCCGATAAGTTGGCCGCCAAAGCTTATCAGATCTGCTATACAGCCTATTTGGAAGGCAACATGAAAGCGGCCAGAGCCTGTGCCGAAAATGGAAAGGTCACCCATGCGAATACACAACTTGAGCCCAAGTTCGCCATGCTGATCGCTTTCACATATGGGCAGGAGAAGAATGAGTCCAAGTACACGGAGAACTTGCAATATGTGGTTGACAACTACCCCAAGTCTCCCGAGGCCGGCGTGGCTCTGGGTTTGTTGAATCACCTGGGTGGGCCTGCGTCCGAGGCGGCGGAGAAATATACCTTCGAGGCCACTAAGCCTCATCAGGTAGTAGCTCTTTTCCCCGCACAGGGGATCAACGCCAATGATGTTCGAAATGAGATCGCGCTTTTGAATCAAAGGGAGTATAAACTTCGTAACTTCCAGATCAAGAACATCTTCCTGGATAAGGAGCATCAATTGATGATCATCAGCGGATTTGCCAATAGTACCGAGGCTCAGGAATACCTAGACAAGGTACTTAACGAACCTAAGATGCGCGGCGCTCTAACTAACCCAAAGTCACGGATATTCCTCATCTCTGAGGACAACTTCCGGGTCTTCTACGATGACAAGGACGTGAAGACCTACGTGAGTTTTTATAACAAGTATTACAAATCATGACATATAAAAGTTAGGGAGAACCATGATCACTTCAGCAAAAAAGAACCCGGAACAAGCACAGGCAAGCAACAGGATACTCATCGGAACCAAGATCGAGGGAGACATCTCAAGTAATGGGGATTTCCGGATCGATGGCCATGTCATTGGAACCATAACTGCCGAGGGAAAGGTGGTTATTGGCGAAAAGGGACGAGTGGAAGGGAATATCCTTTGTGCCAGCGCAAGTATTGCCGGCGCCCTGAAGGGCAAGGCCGAGATCAAAGAATTGCTCACACTACACAATACCGCCAAGGTACAGGGCGATGTCGTTACCGCCAAGTTCTCTGTGGAGCCCGGTGCTGAATTCACCGGTACCTGTAATATGGGGGCGGTCGTACGCGACCTGAAGGATGATGAAAAAAGAGAATCCAGAAAAGGAGAGGAAAGGTCAGCTTAA
>JAJLJK010000184.1:0-7693 GCA_033844885.1 Bacteroidota bacterium
TGGCGCATCGGTGTTTGCCTCTCTTCAGGGAGGGCTAATAGGTAATCTTCGGGTGTCATGGCTAGAAATTTATCACGAAGGAAATAAAAAACCCCGCAAAAGCGGGGTCCTCTGGGTCACTCTCTGACCAATCGTTTGATCAGATTCCCATCCGAGGAAGAGATGGATAGGATGTACACCCCGGGGGAGAACGTGGAGAGGTTGAGGTTCTCCCTGATACTTTTACCCTTCAATGACCGAAGGATCACCGATTGTCCAAGAGTATTTGTCAAACTCAATGTCAAGGTGGTTTCTGTTTCCAGTTCCAATTCTATTTGGACCTGATCATGCGTCGGGTTGGGGAAGACATTTAAAGAAATGAGGTCCTCCCATTCATCAAGGCCAACCCCAGTTATAGGAACCCAGATTGAGTCGTTGGATGTGCAGCCACCCAGGGTAGTAGCCAGTGAATACCATGAACTTGAGGCGGGACTCACCTGAACCGAGCCACTGCTGGAACCAGTGGACCATTGAAAAGCACTTTGGGATGGATTATCCACCGAATAATGAACGATCATATTCAATCGTCTGGGTGTATAGGTCGATCCAAAAGGATAGGATTTCCCCACGCCTTCCGAAATACTTAGGTAAGGTGTATTGATGTATGGAGCTCCTGGAGTTAGGGTTCCATTGGTGTAGTTGAGATAATCCCCGGCGGTTGTTGTGGTAATATAGAATCCGATGGTCTGACCGGCGGCGATACTCATGTTGATGGGTAGATTCAACTCAACCGAATGGCCTCCCTGAACATTTTGAAGCGAACCTAAGGAGGTCCATGCATTGGCATTGGTTTCAGATCCAACAAAGGATCCCGTCTTGTAGAAGATCTCGATATCGCAGGTATCTCTGGGGTTCACGGTGAATCCCTTCAGAACGATGGGAACGGTAGCACTGACATCGAACATGGCTCCATTCTGACTATTGGTTCCATCGGGTCCACCAAAGACCCCGGTGTGGTATTGAACATCGGCTGAAAGTACGGTGGATTGGCCAGGTGTGACCTGAGGGGGCGTTGCAATAAGGGTCACTTGTGGGTCATCCACCAGAATGTCAACGTGCTCCCTTGAAATGGAGTTGTCAGTGAACTCAACTTCAGCCTGGTAACTAAAGCTTTTACCTGGATTTACGGTGATCTGAGGAGTGTTGCCTCCCTGGTTCCACATCACTGATGAAACTCCCTTTTCATAGAAAATGGTTCCATTGAAATTTCTGGGAGAGAATGTAGATGCAAATGGATAGCTCTTTCCAACCCCCTCCTTGATGGTCAGGTAGGAATCTGAAGAAAGGGTATTACCGACGGAGGTTCCATTGGTATAATTCATACTTCCGTTCGTGGTAGTCACATAAAATGCCAATGTTTGTCCGGGAAGGATGGGTTGGGACAATTGAAGGTTGGGCCTTACCGGCGAACCAGAAGGTACATTTTGAACCGAATCCAGGAAGGTCCAGTTTCCCGGGGTGGTCTCCGATCCTACATGTGTACCAGTTTTATAATAGACCGCTACCGTGGATGAAGTTGAATTGAGGTAAAGTTCAAATCCCGTGATCGTAGCCCCATAAGCAGCGGTGACGTCGAACATGACCCCATTTTGGCTATTTCCGCCTGTGGTGGTTCCTACGAGTCCATCCTCCTGAACATCCACCTCGAGAGTTACCGGGTCACCCGGGCAAACCGAATCAGCTGAACTTCGTATGATAAAGGCAGGATTAGCTTCGGTCACCCCGAGGATAGGTAAGCCAGAATCTGTTGTTTGGCCATGGGTAGGAAAGGCCAAGAGCCCCAAAAGGGGCATGAGTAAAATACGTTTCATACGCGAAGATTGAGTTAGGTTTGGCAATGGTAAGGGAGGAGGAATAAAAGCTGATTAACAACTTTAGAGCCGATTAAATATAAGGAAAATACTACATTGAAGCATCCCTGATTTCAGGTATTTTCAGGGTAACTGGTTTAGCTTAAGGGATATTTGTTATTTTTATAGAATAGCCTAACTCCTATGAAAAAAGTACTACTACTGATCCTCTTTATTTCTTCCTCCTATTTCGGGTATTCTCAATGTGGGCCAGTGAATCTGCAGTTTCACAAGGTGATGGCAGATTCAACTGGAGCTCAAAGATTTCCCGTAATCAGCTGTACCTTCAATATGGGTGACTCCTTAGAATTCGAATTGAATGGAAATCCAATTAATCTATCCTCACAATTAATTTCAAGGTCTAATTCGACATATTTCTTCGCACCACATGGACCGTATTTGGAGCAAATGGGAAGTATCTTTTGTGGGGAGTTAATCTTAAGGGCTCGTATACACTGTTTTGGAGGGGGAACAACGAATTGGGATTCGATTTCCTTGAGTATAAGACCAGATACGATCTTTCCTATTCCATCAGCCCTTGGGTATTTTACAAATGGTATTCCATTTATGGCCCCAAGCTGTGCTGATGCTTTCACCGGAACAGGTAAATCGTGGCTTTTCAAGCATTTTCTGGGATATTTCCCATTCGGAGCATCTTTCCGTGGAAATCTATCTGTTGGCTTCACTTTTTGGGAAATGGGATCATGGCTACCAGATCTTGGTCGACATCCCTATTATTTGGCTTCGGACACATCTGGCGTTGCTATCAACGATATGACCTATACCAGCATGTATATTCAAAGTTGGTCCAATAATGATGTACTCCAGTTTGAAACATATTCTAAAAACCCTGTAGACTCAAGCGATTTGGGAACCCTCCGGGTGGACGTGAATAACGGAAATGGATGGCAAAATGGGATATACACCTATCATGGGGAAGCCGACCTTCCCATAACACATAATGTTCCTTTGAATCAGTATCGAACAGGTGATACGACCACATTCCAATTCCGATTTGTTTTTGATCAGACAACGGCAAACTCCTACAAGAACCACAAATTTGGCCTTTCAGCGATATATGTTTCGGATTCTAGCATTTTTGAATTTTCTACCCCTCCTGAGATCAAATTCTTAAATGGAGTTCCATTTACCTATTTCCCTGGATCTTCATTAAAAGGTATTAATGTGGCCTACCGGGTTCCTAAGGGAGGGACCCCAAAAGACGCTACCGATGTTTGGTATATACGAGAAAGTTACCAAAAGGTTCCTGGATCAATCCTGGACACAACAAATGAGGATCTCTTATTTCACCCTCATTGTTATGGAATGACCCGAGATCCGGATCCAGTCCTTCCGGTATTCGATTCAATAAATTATTCTGGTTTTTGGATCTCAGCTCATGAGGACCTTAACTCTACATGTAAGAGGGAGTATCCAGAGAGACATCATTCCATTCTAATTGAGGAATTACCCTCGAGGAAATTGACCACTGTTGGATCCTATGTTTATGCTCAACAACTACCCTTGTTGATCATGGATCCTCAGACCACTGGGATCTATTTCAAACAGATCCTGAATCCCCCTCGCCCGAATGTCCCTCAGGTGTGTCCGAACCAATCTCCTGACACCAACTGGATCCGTCCAGGTTTTGTGGATACGCTTTATTGGCCCCTTGTTCCTCCTTCTAATATGGATGTGGAGGTTCGGCGACATCGATACTCAGCAGTTTGGGTGCCCTATTCTGGTGTCCATGAAGCGGCCCTCGAGGTGGTCAATTACTCGGGTCAGACGGTTTCGAATCTCGATCTGATCGTCCTGAAGCCGGATCATTTTGACCTGGTACCTACCAACCAGTACTACACAGACCTTGGAGATTCATTGTTGGTTCATCTGACCAATGTGGTGAGGGCTCCGCGAAAACTGATCAAGTTCGACCTGATTACCGATTCGACCGCAACCCCCTTGCCTCAGATGGGAGACACGGTTCATTTGATCGCCTATTTTCATCCTCCTGCATTCGATACAGTAGCCTCCAACAACCGGGTGGATTGCCCCATCGAGATCGGACTGCCTTATGATCCGAATGACAAGGTGGCCACCCCCCATGGAAGGACCCGAACCAAACCCCAGAAGCTGGAATACCGGATCCGTTTCCAGAATGTAGGCAACGCCCCGGCGGTGAATGTGGTCATTGTGGATACCCTTGCTCCCGAACTTTCCGCTGGTGATTTTGGGTATACAGAGGCATCCCATCCTTTTGATCTTTCCATAGAGAATGGAGTGGCTACATGGACCTTCAGGAATATCAACCTTCCGGATAGCGCTTCGGATCCTTCCGGAAGCATTGGTCATCTATTCTACGAGATCGACCTTCCACAAGCCATGGATGTTGGGGATAGCATTGCCAACCGTGCGTTCATTTACTTCGATCAGAACCCCCCGATCATCACCAACTGGGCCTACACGGTGGTGGTGGACAAGAACCTTGGTTTTGACGAAAGCGGTTTGCTTCACGAGCTATTTGAGTACTATCCGAACCCTGCGGATCAAACCGTGACCCTTCATTCCGAGCGATATGAGGGCAGGATCGAACTCACGGATCTTATGGGAAGGATCGTGAGGAAGGTGGAGATACAACCCGGAGAAACGTATCGAATGGATATCAGTGACCTGTCTCCAGGACTTTACCTGATCAAAACGAAGCATGAATCGGCCGGAAAGCTGATCATCGAGTAATAAAAAAGCCCTCCGATCGGAGGGCTTTTTGCTTACTTAGAGATGAATAAACATCTTGTCATCGTGAGTTGATCATGAAGAAGATTAAGATGGAGGAGTTGAAAGACCGATTTGATCAGGCAATTTCGATCCTGGGAGATCCGAAACAGAAAGATCCGTCGATCTGGGAACAGATCCTGAATGCTTACCAGGATCCCAGAAGGGTTTATCATGGACTAAACCACCTTCAACAAATGATGGCGCAGATCCCGGTTGATTCGCTTTCTTCCGATCAGGAGGCCCTTATCACCCTTGCCCTGTTCTTTCATGATCTTGTCTTGGAACCCGGTCGCAGGGATAATGAGGAAAGGAGTGCGGATCGAGCAGATAAGGTTCTTTCGCAATTGGGGATTTCGGTACCTCATCGAGATAGGATCCGTTCCATGATCCTTTCCACAAGGGACCATGATCCGGGAGATGATGACCTGGCAGCAATATTCTGTGATCTGGACCTTTCCATTCTTGGAGTCGATCCAGCGGCATATTTGAGATATGCGCAAAATGTACGAAAGGAGTATTCTTTGGTTCCTGAACGGATCTATCGAAAAGAGAGAGCAAAGTTGATCCGGAGTTTCCTTAACAGAAAGAGGATCTTCTATTCCGAATATTTTCGATCTCTCGAAGGATCTGCCAGGATCAATCTTCAAGAAGAACTGGATCGTATTACCTAAAAGGGGACAAAAAAAGCGACCCATTACGGGTCGCCTTAGTGGAAACAAGGGAACACAAAATTTACCTATTTGATCCTCTTGTGGATATCCTCGAGCTTTCTGGTGTTATTGGTCACAACGATCAGAATCGCAAGAAGAAGGGCTACCTGGAAGTATTCCATTGTTGGGAAGGGTTACTTGATAATGAGTTTCTGCGTGCCCACCTTTCCTCGGTTGATCACCTGGAGGGTGTAGACACCATGGGGAAGTCCCTTGATATTGATCTGGTGCTCATAATCAGAACTTGCCTTGTAAAAGCCTTCCTGATGGATCTTCCTGCCGGTGATATCAAAGATCGCCAGCTCCACCTTTCCATCAACCTCATTGCCTAATTGGACCTTGAGTGTCTCGGTGGATGAGATGGGATTTGGAAATACATTCACTTGGTCAGGATTTAGTTGATCTTCGTTAAGGCCTACATTGTTGAAGATGTAGGTGGAGGAGACGATCACGTCATTGTTGGTTCCTGAATTTCCATAACCCGCGGTGTAAACCAGGCTATTATTCATGGCCATCCCATAGATATAATCTCTTCCAGGCGCGAGGTCCAGAACCGTGTATCCGGTTCCGTCAGGACCGTAGTTGATATCAATGGACCCATTGCTGTTGAAGAGGATCAATAAGCCGTTGTAGCCACTAACTTGTTGGAATTCTCCCATGGCAAGTAGCTGACCATTGGCCAATCTTTTCACTTTGAACAAGGTCTCATTCCCACCGATGCTGATGTCATAGGTCATCACACCATTCCCATTGAGAACGGGGTCTAGAAGTCCGGTGGGGGTCAGTTGAACCAACATCGCATCAATAGCAGAGGAGTTCATATCCTGCTGAAGCCCCACACCGAAGACTCCACCACCGGGGAGAGCGGTGATTCCGTATAGGATACCTTGTTTTCCAATTCCCGGGTCAAAGATCTTGATCCCAGTTCCGCTGAATGAATTATCAGGATACCCGTTTGGATTTAACTTCATAAGAGCCAGTCGATATTTGTTATTCTGGCTGATCACTCCACTTACATACACTGAACCATCACTAGCAAGTTCAAGATCTGTGGCAAGACCCGGGAATCCCATGTCCATGTATTGCATTCCATCCCCGCTATACGTGTTGTCCAGGCTACCATCAGGGTTGAATCGATACACGATGAAATAGGTCTTTCCGGAGGCCTGCATATATCCGCCCACCAGGATCTTTCCATTTGGGGTTAGGACCGCGTCCACTGGAATATCATCATCACCAACAGAGGGGTCGAGTTGGACCACCCCGTTGTTTCCAAAGGACATATTGGCCGTCCCATCTGCATTCAAACCATGAAGAACGATATCCTTACCATTATTGGCGGTGTTGATATGACCGACCACTACGATCTTGCCATTGGCAAGGGCGACGACCCCTCGAGCCTCATCATATGAACTCATATCAAACTCGTAACGGCCTAGGTTTCCGAACGAATAATCAAAGGTTCCATCTGTATGTGCCCTCCAAACGAACATATCGTATTCGTTCAAGTTGTTCTTTTGCCTTCCGGCGACCAGGATCTTCCCGTCGGATTGGATATCGATGGTACTCGCATATTGGTCATTGTTGCCAATATTGTCCATCCAGGCCATACCATTGTTTCCGAATCCCTGGTTGAAATGCCCGGGGGATTGTGCCCTTACTTCGGTCATTGCCGAGCCGATCAGGGCGGTTAAGAGAATTGGATAAACCTTTTTCATGACATTTTGGATTGGTTGATGGACCAAAAGTCACGAAGATGAATGGGGATCTTCTTTAATTAATAGTGAATGGGCCCCAGAAATTGGTGAATGGATCCATTTTCATGGTGAAGGTCAAAGAAGATCGATCCTTTTCATGAAGTCTTCCCTGTAGGTCTTTCCGATCGGAATATGATGGTCTCCAATGAGAATGACATCCTCCTGAATTCCCTCTACTGCCGGTAATTGAACGATATAGGACCGGTGGACCCGAAGGAAACGATTGGAGGGCAATTTTTGCTCGAGGGATTTGAGGGTACTACTGATCAAGTGTTTTTGATCAGAGGTGTACAGGTAAGAGTAATTGTCATAGGCCTCCAGCATCAAGATATCGTCGATCAAGACCTTCTTCAATTGATTCTTGACCTTGATGAAGAAATGGTCTCCTGAGACAAAATCATGTTCCTCTTCCATGCTGGATCGAGGACTCAATTTTTGATGAGAATGATTGTAAAGGGCTAATTCGATGCTCGTCTGCAGGTTATGCTCATCGATGGGTTTCACCAGATAAGCACTAGGCCGGGTGGATTTGATCCGGTCGATGGTCTTTCGATCATGATGC
>JAJLJK010000185.1:0-2499 GCA_033844885.1 Bacteroidota bacterium
CCCGATATTGGGGCCGATCCCGATCAAGGCAGCTGCCAACAAAATGAAGGAAGCCTTCATGAATTCCGGGATCGTCCTTTCACGAATGGCCAACACCAATTGCGCTACGATGATCGACAGAATGATGAATCCCAGGTAATATGTGATCTGAAAGTGATTGGCTGCTATGGCAAGCCCCATAAAAAGGGCGGTCAAAGCAAACCCAAGTAATTTCTTTCCACGATAGGTCATCAGGACCCCTGCGACCACCATGGGGATGTAAGCAGCGGCACGGACCTTCGCATTGTGCCCAGCCGCCAGGGAGATGATAAAGAATGCGGAGAATCCAAAGGCGATCGCACCGGCGAAGGAAAGCCAGGGATCGACCTTCATGGTGAGCAGAAGGATATAGAATCCGATCATCAGCAAGGCGATGATGTAAATGCTCGAGGGTTTCCCAAGATAGGTGAGGGCCCGGCTCAAATGTTCAAAGATGTTATCCGGATACAGGGTACTGATCTGAAAGGTGGGCATTCCGCTGAACATGGCCTGGGTCCAAAGAGGTTCATCTCCGGTCTCCGTTCGGTAATCCCGGATCTCTTTTCCCTTTGCACGCCCAAGCATGATGTCATCCTGGGCGATCTTTTCTCCCTGAAGAACGGGATAGAAATAAATGAAATTCACCACGATAAGCGCGATGACGGGAATAAGGTAGTTCTTGAGACGGGGCCAAAGGTCTTTCATCCGTAGCTATTATTTGGTGTCGGTTGCCAAAGGAGCAATGTTACAAACTTTTGGAAAGGTAATCACAGGCCTGTAATGCCGTTGTAATTGATGATTCACTAAGTTTGAACCTCCAATCCACTGCTAGGACCATCCATGAACTCCCCCTTTTTGGTGAATATTTTCCTTTTGAAAGATTCCATGATCCTTGATTTGATTCACTGATCTATGGGAGTGGTCAAACGTCAAGCGATAAAATCGAGTATTGCTTCCTATCTGGGGGTGGGGATCGCCTACATCACCCTTTTGATCCTTTATCCCAAATACCTTGATGAGGAGGAGATCGGGTTGGTGAGGGTTCTGACCGATGCGGGTGTGTTTTTTGGGGCTTTGGCCGGATTCGCCCTTCCGGCGGTCATGAACCGATATTTTCCGATCTTCCGGCAAAGAGGGCATTTTGGCCTTGTCAAGGGACTAGCCTTTGTCTGGCCTATTCTAGGTTACCTGCTATTCCTTGCCATTTTTCTGGTCTTTAAGGATCCCATCCTTTCGGTATTCGAGGAGCGGAGTCCACAGATCCTCGAGTATTACCCGGTTGGATTAGGAATAGGTTTCTTTCTTCTCTTTTTCAATTCGTTCACATCCCTTTCAAGGATCTATAGGAGGATCGTGATCCCCAATGCTTTGAGAGAGGTTGGACTCCGGCTGATGACCCTAGTGCTCCTTTTGTTTCTGATCGATCAGACCATCGATTTCGACCAGTTCATTACACTCACCCCTTGGCTATATGCCTTAGCAGCCCTGCTGACCATTGGGTATACGCTATTCCTTTCGAGAAAGGACCCGGTTGCTTTTAATTTCTCTGCCATGGGATCGGGGTTTTGGAAGGATCTGTTTACCTACTCAGGAACCATGGTCCTCTTGTCGATGAGTGCCCGATTGATGGGGACGATCGATTCTTTTATGATCTCATCCATGTTGGGATTGGGAAAAGCAGGGATCTATGGGATCGCCTTTTATATCGGTTTGATCATTGAGCTTCCCAAGAGGTCAGTGAGTCAGATCTCTGGCCCCTTCATTTCGGATGCATGGGCTTTGAATGACCTGGATTCCCTTAAAAGGATCTACAAGGAGACGGCATTGAATCAATTCGTGGTAGGAGGTTTGATCTTTTCGTGTGTATGGGTGAATATTGATTCGCTTTTTGAATTGGTTCCCAATGGCGAGATCTATTCTGAGGGAAAATATGTGGTCCTTTTCATCGCTTTGGCCAAATTGTTTGACATGGCCATGGGAGTCAACTTTGAGATCATTACCAACTCCAGGTATTACCGATTCAATGTGTACTCGATCGTCATTCTGATATTCTTTCTGGTCTTTTTGAATTACCTGTTCATTCCCATGTTTGGAATTTCCGGTGCCGCCTTGGCTTCTCTTTTGAGTCTGCTGATATTCAATCTCCTGGTTGCAGGATTCCTTTATTTGCGGATCGGAGCTCTGCCCTTCTCAAAGCCATGGTTCCTTCATGCAGGCATGGTCCTCGTTGTTTCCATTGCCCTATATATGACCGATCTCGGGTTCGATCCCATTATCGCGATTATTTTGAAGTCCACCATTATTGGATTGATCTATCTAATCTCGATCCGGTATTTGGGTATTAGCCCCTCGTTGAATGAGGTCTTAGGAAAACTCATATCCCGTTTTCATTAATTCACATGACGGTTACCTTCAAAAAACCCATTATCTTGGGCAATTGCCAAAAGAATGTTATGAGTTTACCCATTTTCAATATTTTTA
>JAJLJK010000186.1:0-15318 GCA_033844885.1 Bacteroidota bacterium
CTCAAAGCATAATCGTAATACTGAGCTGCATCATCATTGATATGCGTCTTTGTCGCTGCATCACAGAATTCTTCACTTCTTTCATAGGGGGGCTCTATTCCCTGATACTTGCGTTTTAGATCCCACCAGGTCTGATTGAAAAGATCCATAGGAAGCTCTTCGCTATAAAGCTTATACTCAAATTCGGTCATCACACCTGCAGAGAAAGGAATGAAAACGATGTAGTTCATGGCTTCCTTCAACAGGACTTCCACTTTATTCACTTCAACGCCTTCAGGAATAAGTCCTGCATTCTCCAAAAAGGGTTGTTGCATCGCCGCAAGGCCCAACATACTTCCAATGGCTTCATGGTAAGCACGGTTTGCTCCTCCCCGCAAAAGGATGGGTACACTATCGTTAGAATAGGCCATATAGTAATAGATATGTCCCAATTCGTGGTGCGTGGTCTCATACCACTCTGCATTGGGCACAATGCTCATAAGGCATCGAACATCCTCTTTTAGATCCATATGCCATGCAGATGCATGATTGTTCTTTTTATAATCCGCCCCAGCCGGAACAGGATAGAGACTGGACTTCTTATAGAATGAAGAGGGAAGCTCCTCAAATCCAAGACTGACATAGAAATCCTCAGCTTTTTTGATCAGCCATTCAGGATCTTTCTCTGATAGCACCTGATCGAGATCGAATCCTGAGACCTCCACAGACGAACTCCAATCCTGACCCCATCGATTGGGCAACCAATGGGCGGGAAGCATCTCAGGAACCGGCTGGCCATACTTCTCAGCCAATTCATAACGCAGGTAAGTGTGAAGTTCCCGGTAAAGGGGCCAAATATCCCTAATCAGGTTTTGATTGATATCCAACATCTCCATCTTGTCCATCTGGTAATCGGAAACCTGATAGGAGAAATAATCTTCATATCCCAAGGCCCTGACGGTTGAATTGCGTAGATTCTTTAGGGTCTCCAGACCTTCCTTCAACTCACGTCCGACCTCCTTACTGGATTCCCAGGCTTTGAGCCGGCGTTCTATGTCCGTTTCATTTCGAAGGATATCATCAATGTCATTGGTGGTCACAGGTCCATCATCGATCATGTAAGAAAACCCATAGAGAACTTCACTTTGTGCATTCTCCATGCGAATCCTTTCGGAGACCAATTCCTGTACCGTCGATGGATTATTTGCCGCCCTGTACAAAATGGTCTCGATCTGCCGAATGACCAATGGATCGATACTGTCTCTCTTCGAAAGAAAGAATTGAGCCTTGGAAATGTTAAAGGCGCTTCCCGTAAAGGCCGCCATTGCCTCGTTGGCGCGTTGGACCCTTCCCGCATTCGTAGTATCACCTTGAACGATATGGGTCATGGACGCCCATTCTGCCTCTGAACTCCGGTAATAGAGCTCCTGAAACGTATCACTATATCCCTCGGCGAAACGCTCTGCACGTTGGCTGATGGACATTGGCTCCCTCTTTCCGCAAGAGACCACCAAAGCCACAGAGGCCAATGCGACAATATATTTTTTCATGATCTAGCTGTTTTGCAGCCAAATCTAATCAAAAGAAATATCGTTGATCAACCACGGATCAGACTGATGGCATGGTTCCATTCGCCGTTCAGGAACCCTGGTATACACCACAACATACACAATGGCTCGATAGCTCTGGCAGCCTCAGCCTTGCCCATATCCTCCGGAACAAAACCAAAATGTTCAAGGATCTCCCTAACTTCCTTTTTGGCATCATCATCATTGCCACAAAAGAACATACTGGGTTGTACGCCTCCAAGATCGGGATCCACCATCAAAGCGTGACCTATGGAGTTGAAGGCCTTCACGAATCGTACATCAGGATGGTCAGATTGTAGTTTTTCCATAAGCGAGGTCTCCAGATCCGTGAAAAAATGAAGTACTCCATTTGTAGGTTCCTTTTCACTGATCGGGTTTGTAGCATCAATAACAACCTTTCCCTTCAAATGCCTGGGATCGATGTCCTTCAGCAAATCTCTGACTGCGGTTCCTTTTAGCGCAAGGACAAGAACATGCCCATGCTCTGCGGCCTCGGCGAAACTTCCGATCAACACCTTCGGGTGTTCATCTCTGAATTTCTCCAATTTGTTTGGGTGGCTGGTACCGACCATGACCCTATATCCCTTACTTGAGAATCCGTCTGCCAGAGTCTTTCCAACAGCTCCAGATCCTAGTATTCCAATGGCCTTCATATTTCAATTGTTTCAAAATTCATGACTCTTTAGAATGTAGGAAAACGCATTCAAAAAGAAAAATAACATAACCCCTAATTTTGAGAAATGGAAAAGAGGATGGTGATCGATCAAATGGATTTCGAAGTTTCAATACCCCAATTCCCAAAACGGATCATCAGTCTGGTGCCAAGTCAGACTGAATTGCTATACGACCTGGGAATGGAAGACCGGGTTGTGGGTATAACCCGATTCTGCATACATCCCAGATCATGGTTCCAATCAAAGCAGAGGGTGGGTGGAACAAAGGACTTTTCCATCGAACGGATCCGGGCCCTTGAACCCGATCTGATCATTGGGAACAAGGAGGAAAATCATAAAGAAGGTATTGGTCTTCTTCAGAAGGAGTTCCCTGTTTGGATGAGTGATATCACTCGTTTTCCGGAGGCTTTGGATATGATCAGAAGGATCGGAGATATAGTGGATCGACCCCACGAGGGGGAAAAAATGGTCCAGAGCATTCTCCATTCCATGAGCGAACTTCCCGTTCTAACTCCAAATCTGAAAGCGGCATATATCATTTGGAAGGACCCATGGATGTTTGCCGGAAGAAATACATTCATTGATTCCATGATGGAAAATCTCGGCTTTTTGAATGTATTTGATATAGGAGATACCCGATATCCACAAATGGACCTTCAAGAATTGAAAAAAAGGAACCCAGAGATCATTTTACTTTCAACCGAGCCTTTTCCCTTCAAGGAAAGAGATTTGGAAGAGGTTAAGAAGTCATTGCCAGATGCAAAAATCATTCTTGTTGATGGTGAATTTTTCAGCTGGTATGGAAGTCGACTCCTCAAAGCCTCCAATTATTTCTCGAAGCTGATCGGGGACCTACAACACCCTTAAAGACCTTTAATGTCCATTGTTCTTTTAGCTTATTCATTTGATACCTGACTCCTGTCATATTAAGACCATATTAAGCTTTCGTATCTTTCGCAAAAACCAGGAAGCCATGGACCACAAAAAGGTAACACCTCCCGGATATAGTACCGTCAGCCCTTATCTTATCATTCCCGATGTTGAAAAAGAGATGAGCTTTATCGTCTCTGTTTTCAATGGAGATATTGTCGAAGCGTTGAAGGACGAATCGGAATCCGTATTCCATGGAGAAGTTCGGATCGGCAATTCGGTGGTCATGCTGGGAAGGGAACGACCCGATATTCCTTCAATGGAATCCATGGTCTATGTATTCACTGCCGATGTGGATGAATGTTTTAGAAAGGCCGTCATGCTTGGTGGAGACCCCCTTCTAGAACCGGCCAAGCAATTCTACGGAAACAAGGAGGCTGGTGTCCGAAGTCCACAGGGAGTGATGTATTGGATGGCCAAGTTGGTCGAAAAAGTGAGTCGGGAAGAAATGCATCAACGACTTGAAGACCTAAAGAATGACAATGATCAATAATAAGAAAGCCACCAAATTGGTGGCTTTTTTTAGTTGATCGAATTCCTTACCCTCTGAACGAATTCCCTGAGAGCGTTCTTTGGATCCGCTCCCTGTTCTACCTTTTCCAAAACTTCGATTGCGCCGATAATGTGGGTCAATTGCTCACCCTCATCCTGACCATCGACTTGGATCGGAAGGGGTTGTTCATTCAAAAGGGCCTCTTCTCCTCTCCTGAGGTCCTCAAGAGAATAGGATTCAACCAGTTTCTTAATTGCAGGTAACTTCATGCCTTTACTCTTGCTTTTTCAATGATGGATCTCAAATACTCCTCTTTGCTAGAAGCACTTCCCTCAACCAAAGTACCATCCCTGAAGACAGCAAGGAAAGGTAGATTATCCACCCCTGCCATTTTGCGCGCTTCGGGGTTTTCCTCAGCATTCACATCCAGAAAGGTGATGTCCTGAAAGTCAGCTTCATCGCTAACCCTCCGGTATTTGGGAGCAAATAATTTGCAGGACCCACACCAATCAGCGTAGTATTTCACCACCACGATCTCATTGGTGTTGAGAAAATCCTTGAAATCCCTATCTGTTGCTATTGTGACTGACATATCTATATGATTTGAATGCAAATTTACTCACTGTATGTCTGGAGTGCACTTCCTTTCCGGTCACTTTTTTCTATGAGTTCATTGAGGGAACCTAAACGGTGATCAGCCCCTTCCTCACCTGATCATAAAGATCCCTGACAATTCCGTCACTCACACCGATCTTTGGTACATAGATCTTATCGGCCCTTGCTGCTTTCATTGCCTCGATAAAAATCCGAAGGGCGGGAATGATGACATCTGCCCGGTCAAGGTTCAATCCCAGCCGTTTGACCCTTTCCTCCATGGTGAATTTGGCGAGAAAATCTCTGGTGGTCTCAAGGTAATCCAGATCGAGGGGTGACCCCTGCCTCTTTCCGCTCATCTTGAAGGTCTTATTGATGTTTCCCCCCGAACCCACAGCTGCCAGATCAGGAACTTCGCGGGTATTCTCCATGATCCAATCCTTGAATTCCACCCAGCTTTCCTTTTGATCCAATTTATTGAGCAACCGGATCGTTCCCAATTCAAAACTTTTGGATGCCAGGATATTATCTTGATGGAACAGTGTCAACTCTGTACTTCCTCCTCCTACATCGATATACAAGAAGCTGGTCTCATCAGGTTGAATACTATCCAATAGATTACTGTTAAAGATCAACCGTGCCTCTTCCTTTCCGTCGATCACCTCGATCTGTATCCCGGTCTCCTCGAATATCTCTTCCACGATCCTGGGACCGTTACTCGCTTCTCGCATGGCACTGGTGGCGCATGCGCGAAAAGCCTCTACCCCATGAACATTCATGATATGCTTGTAGGCCATCATAGCCTCTTTCAATCGGAGACGATTCTTCTTGCTGATCTTTCCCTTGGTAAAGACATCACTTCCCAAACGAACCGGTAAACGGGTCATACTGGATTTCTTGAAAAGCGTGGTCTTCCGGTCCGGGATCACATTGGTGATCAGGAGACGAATCGAGTTTGAACCAATATCGATGGCTCCGATCTTGTGTATACGCATATCAGAGTCTTCCTTTAGAGAGTAATTTCCTTAAATAATTGTACATCTCGATCTGTGACCGGATCCGTGGGCCCGGGATCACCCGGTATGCATTGTCTTGTTCCTTGTTGTGCCAACGGGATTTGACATTGTCCTTCCAAATGATCTCCATGTGATCCCTAAGCTGACGAGCCAGGCGCTTGTCATACACTGGAGTGGTGATCTCCACGCGATGATCGAGATTCCGAACCATGAAATCAGCACTTCCGATAAAAGTGAGGGGATCACCTCCATTCTCAAAAATGAACACACGGCTATGCTCAAGGTACCGATCCACAATGCTAATGGCTTCAATATTCTCGCTGAGATCCTTCTGTCCGGGCACCAGACAACAGATCCCCCGAATGATCAATCGGATCTTTACCCCATAAGAGCTGGCTTCGTAAAGCTTTTCGATCATTTCGAAATCGCTGATACTGTTCATCTTCAGGAACATAGCAGCAGGAAGACCCTTTTTAGAATTATCGATCTCATTGTCAATGAGTTCCATGAATTTTCGCCGGGTATCCCTTGGGGAAACGATCAAATGCTGATAATCGAAGATCTGATAATTGGCCCTGAAAAACTCAAAGACCTTCGCGATCTCACTGGTGATGCGAGTATCGGATGTCATCAGATGGTAATCCGTGTAGAACTTGGCGGTTCCTTCATGATAGTTTCCCGTACCGAGGATGGCATAATCCTTTAGGTCCTTTCCCTCGCGACGGCTGACCAGACAGACCTTCGAGTGAACCTTGAGTCCGGGAATGGTATTGATGATCTCCACACCTTCAGAACGTAGTTGCTTCGTCCATCCGATATTGTTCTCTTCATCAAATCGAGCCTGTAACTCGATCATTACGGTCACCCTTTTCCCATTCTTTGCTGCATTGATCAAAGCCGATATCACCCTTGACCGAGGAGCCAATCGATAAAGGCTTATCCTGATGTGCTCTACTTTGGGATCAAGGGCGGCCTCACGTAGGAAACGGATGATGTAGCTGAAGGTATGGTAGGGAAGGAACAAAAGGACATCCTTGTGTTTGACCACATTGAGAATGCTTCGATCCAGATCGAGGTCTGGGTGAGGAACGTTGTCATATTTTGGATGTTCCAATTCGTGGCCGCCCACATTGGGAAAGTCCATGAAGTCCTTTTTGTTGTGATATCTTCCACCCGCAATGAGCGAGTCGTAACTATCCAACTGCATACGACTCATCAGGAACTGAAGAATATCCACAGGGATCTCCTTGTCATATACAAACCGGACAGGATCTCCGATCCTTCTGTCCCTGACTGAACGGCTGATCTTCTCAAGAAAACTCTTGCTCACGTCATTATCAATATCCAACTCGGCATCTCTCGTGATCTTGATCGTATGAGCCTCTATGGTATCGTAATTGAAAATGAAGAAGATATACTTGAGGTTTACCCGGATCAGATCGTCCAGATACATAATGTAATGCTTCCCATATTTGGGAAGAGAAATGAATCTACCCACATAGTCGGTGGGTACCTCAATGAGGGCATACATGGGATTGTCAGGAGCATCCTTTCGGGATAACTTGATGGAAAGATAAATGGACTTATCCCTCAGCTCCGGGATCTCCTTTTTATCACTGACGATCAGGGTAAAGATGGACGGGCTGACCTTTTCAATGAAATATTTCCGAACGTACTCCTTCTGATTGGTCGTGAGGTGGGTCTCATCCACCACCTTGATATCATGCTTTTCAAGCTCTTCCATCAGCTCATCATAGATCTCTCCACTTCTTTTCTGCTGCCGGATCACGATATCGGTGATCTGATTGAGCAGTTTATTGGGAGAGATCCCTCCAAGCTCCTCCCGGGCTTTCTCACCCAGGATATTCATCCGCTTGATACTGGCGTACCGAACCCGAAAGAATTCGTCCAGATTATTGGAAAAGATCCCAAGGAATCGCAGTCGTTCGATCACGGGAACCGAGGGGTCCTCTGCCTCTTGAAGTACTCGTGCGTTGAATTGTAACCAGCTCTTATCCCTATTGAAAAAGCGCTTTCTAAGCTGCTTGTTGTTCATTTACCTATCGGTCTTTCTTGATCTTCTTTGGATACTCAAAATAGAGTAATTCCGCATCCTTCCCAACCTGCGCCCATCGATCTGCATGGAACTTGAAACAGACCACCCCGGTTGTCGGTACATTATCCACAGATTGAGGTACGATCGAATTCACAAATTTGGTGATCGCGGGGTTATGACCAAAGACCATGGCACAATTAAATTCATCATCGATCATCTTTACCACTTCCCAATACATCTGATAGCTCGTCAAATAGAGATCCTCTTCCATCTGAATCTCTGAAAGTGGATAATTGATATTCCTTGCGAAGATGATGGCCGTATGCAAAGCCCTTGTGGCAGGGCTCGATATCAGGATCTCGGGTACCTCAAATCCCTGTTCCCAAAGACCGGACATCACATGGGCGTCTCGTATCCCCCTTCCCTTCAGGGGCCGGTCATAATCTTCGATTTGATCATATTGCCAGGTAGACTTGGCATGGCGGACCAGATAAAGGATCTTCATGAGACAGGATTTATTAGGCCGAAAAGTTACCAAAGAACTTTGGGTACCCGTCTATGTACGAGAAACTTAAGATGACGTTAACACAGGGCTCTCTTTTGTGGGACCCCGCATGGAAGCGATCAAAAGCGCGATCAATACCACAGTTCCACAACCAATGAGATTATACCAAAGAAAACCAAGGTTGATCACCTCATACACATTGAGCAAATGGCACACCAGAACTGCGGTTTCACCGATCACTCCAGCCACCAGGGCCTCTCTCGCTCCCACCTTCTTGAAAAAGAAGGCCAAAAGGAAGATCCCAAGTATGGTGCCGTAAAAGAGGGAGCCCAAAATATTGACCAATTGAATGAGATTATCCACCAGGCTTGCACTCAGCGCTACACCAATGCTCATCACTCCCCATAAAAAGGTCAACCACTTGCTGGCCACTACCTCCTGCTTGTCCGTCAGAGACTTTCCATTCAATCGCCGGTAGAAATCCACCATTGTGGTAGATGCGAGGGCATTGAGTTCACCTGCTGTACTACTCATGCTGGCTGAGAGAATGACCGCAAGAAGGAGTCCAATGATACCATGAGGGAGGTATTGGAGGACAAAGGTCAAGAAGATATAATCCGAATCCTTGGTCTCCACATTGGGCACTTTGTCATCGATGAGAGTGCGAATGTCAGAACGAATCTCTTCTTGCCGACGCTGAAGGCTTTGAGCCTTTTCCTTTAGGGCGGCCCTTACACGAAGGTCATCGCTTTTCGTGTACTCCACGATCGTCATTCTCTTCGCTTCAAAATTCCGATTGAAATCATCCTCGAGATCCAAATATTCCAGAGCATGCTGGGTCTCTAAAACCTTATCCCTACCGGGGCCATTGAAAAATGCAGGCGGCCGATTGAATTGGAAGAACACAAATACCATCACGCCCACCAGAAGAATGAAGAATTGCATCGGGACCTTGAAGATGCCGTTGAACATCAACCCCAACCTACTCTCTTTCAGGGATTGCCCTCCCAAATATCGTTGTACCTGGCTTTGGTCGGTGCCAAAGTAGCTCAGAGCTAGGAACAATCCTCCTGTAAGACCAGACAACAAGGTATACCTGTTCTCTAGATCATAATTGGTATCGATGAGGTTCATTCGACCAAGACTTCCGGCCAGTTCAAGAGCATTCCCAAAACCCAGTTCGGGAGGTAACTGGTCAATGATCAAAAAGAAGGCAATGATCATACCTCCCATGATGACAGCCATTTGGTATTTCTGGGTAAGACTCACCGCCCGGGTGCCACCCGAAACCGTGTAAATAATGACCAAAAGACCGACCAGAATATTCATGTATTCCAAATTCCATCCCAGAAGGGTACTCAGAATGATAGCCGGGGCATAGATCGTGATGCCTGCAGCCAAACCTCTTGAAACCAGGAAAAGGAAGGCAGTAAAAAGGCGTACCCTTAGATCGAATCGATTCTCAAGATATTCATAGGCTGTGAAAACCTTTAGCCGATAATACATTGGCAAAAAGAAGGCGGAGATGATCACCATGGCGATGGGAAGACCAAAGTAGAATTGAACGAATCCCATTCCACTTTCATAGGCCTGCCCAGGTGTAGAAAGAAAAGTGATGGCACTTGCTTGGGTGGCCATGATACTCAGCCCAACCGTGTACCATTTCATCTCATTCCCTCCCTTGAGGTAGCCACTGATATCCTTACTATGGGAGGTCTTCCAGGTACCATAACCCACAATGGCGAACAAGGTCCCAAGCAATACCAGCCAGTCGAGCAATGTGATCATTTGAGGAAGAGAGTTATAAAATAAAAGATCACGATCTCAAGGAACAAAGCTCCGATCACCAGTGCATAAACCTGTGACCAGGAAGAGAAGATGGACTCCTTGTTTTTATTCATAACTGATCATGTTTATCAATAGGCGATAGGCTCCCGGTACACCTGAAGGTAGTTGGCGGAAAAATGAGATTCCCGTGTAAATGTAAGTTCCCTTTCCATACTCGGCCACAAGGACGCCTCCAAGGCGAGCGGGTTCATCCGTATCGTGCCAGCTGATCACTGGAGAATAAGATGGGTCCCATTCGTCCGCAAAGTATAGTCCACGCTCTTGGACCCATCCAGAGAAATCCTCCTGCGTGATCTTATTCGGGTCGTTTAGAAGTCTGTGTTTGGGATCGATGAACCGGACCTCTGCGTCCTCCTCCGTCACCCGCTCCCGCGAGATCTTGAATGGGTAAGGTCCAACCTCCATACTTGATTCCCAACGACCGGAAGTGTTGTACTGAACGATCAGATTTCCGCCGTTCTTCACGTAATCCATAAGACGACCTTTTCCGGCTCTCAACCACTCATGCACATTAAAGGCCCGGATCCCCGTAATAATGGTACTGAAACGAGATAGATCCGTTTGGAGAAAGTCTGATTCTGTGATCATGGTGACAGGGTAGCCCAATTGACGAAGAGCCTCGGCTACCTCATCGCCAGCACCGGCGATGTATCCCACCGGATTGAGATCCATATCGGTCTCGACCCTTACGAGTTTGCAGGTGGAATTAGGAAAAAGGCTCTGATGGGGAAAATGATCATAATTGATCTCAGAAAGGGCTCTTGCCGGGACCTCCGGATCCATCCAAACCGCCCGAATATCGGCAACAGTTGAACCCTTAGGAGGTTTGACCTCAAATGCAAAGGTCTTGATCTCTCCCTTTCGTGGGATGTCCACTGGAATAAGGTCAGGGGTGACGACCCATCCTTCCGGAACCTTCAGTCCCAGGTTCCCACTGAATTCATTCATAAAGGCTCGAACCTCAACCTTGACCTTGCGGGTATCCTGGTCTGGAAACACTTTCATTGGATCCAGGAATGAGACCGTGGCACCCGGCGTTACGATGGTCGATCGACGTTGCTCACCCTTGACCCTGTCACTCCACTTGTATTCTACTGGAACTTCAAAGGGTATGATTTCACCCTCGATCCTAAGATACCCCTTGACCATGATATCAGGATGGAGAACAGGTTTTCCAATATCTCGTGGATCATCCACCTGAAAGAGCTCGTTGTAGGGATTCCTTAACCAATAAGGCGAACTGATCGGAAGATCAACGCGGAATTTCAGCTCAACCTCTTTGAATTCATTGAAGGGTAGAACCATATCCATTTGCTCCGGAGTCAAAGCATCATTGACCCTAACTCTGTTAAGACCCACTTTGATGGTATTATCCCTTTTCAGGATGCGATAACGGATAGAGATCTCTTCACCTTTAACTACCGAATAATCCGTGGAAACCGCTTCCATATAGATCCCAAGACAATCCAGAATGATCTTATCGAGTTCCTTGATCTTGACCGAGGCCCATCTTTCATTCTTCCATTGTCCAAGTTGTTTCCTCAATTCAATTAAGGAGCTAACTGATCTTTCGGGATGCTCAACAGAGAAATTCTTCTCGATCGAGCGCAAAATCTCGGACCACTTTGGATCCCATTCTTGATCTTGTCGCATCCCTTCCTGGTCGAAGAAGAATCCATCATCCAATCGATCACCCGCAAGGTGATAGAAATACTCTTTTGTGCTCCCTCGATCCACCATCACACCAAATCCCTGGCTCTTGTGCTGACTACGGGCAATGGATCCAAGCTCGTTATAACTCCACCCAAGCAAGGGATCATAGCCTCCGATATCGTAAGCAAGGTACTTGGGATCCGTTTCAGCAAGACTATCCAATTTCGGGTTCCACCAAACGCTGGCGTTCCAATAGACCGAGCGTGGGCTCCAAGGCACGAGGCCCTGTTCCAATTGCTCCGGAAAGGCCTCGGGATCCCCGGCGAGTTTCATCGCTTCGATGGCCAGCATGGCAGAAGCTGTATGATGACCATGTCCGGCTCTTTCATCTGGTGGAAATCGCGTGATGATGACATCTGGACGAAACGTTCGTATCACCCGAACTACATCAGAAAGAATAGGATCCTTTCCCCATTTTCGGAAGGTCTCATCAGCGGTCTTTGAGTATCCAAAATCCACTGCTCTTGTGAAGAATTGATTTCCTCCATCGATGGACCTCGCTTGGAGAAGCTCATGGGTTCGGATCAATCCAAGCTCAGCACCTAGCTCACTACCTATAAGGTTCTGACCGCCATCTCCTCTTGTCAGGGAAAGATACGCGGTCTGCATCTGCTTGTCGTTATTCAACCAGGCGATGACACGAGTGTTTTCATCATCAGGGTGGGCGGCCAGATAAAGGAATCGCTGCATTTTATCGAGCCCTTGGATCCTTTTCAGGATCCCTGATGCTGGGGATTGAGCCTGCAGGCCAAAAATGGTAATGGAAAAGAACAGGGTCAGGAAGGATCTGAACATTCGTCAAAATTTAGATTCGCCAAATTACGATTCCGCCATTAAGCGTTCAAACATTGATCAGAACCATCTCAGAGGATTAGGGTTTAATTGTTTAGTTTTGAGGTTCTACCTACCCAAACCGCTAAGAAAAGCAAGTTTAACACAACACTATTTATGAAGCATTCTACATGGATCGTGGGGGTTTTAATGCTCTTGTCGATCTCATTTGTAAAGGCACAAAGCAATCAGGAAAGGATCCTGCCAATTATGTTGAAGTCCGGGAATGTGATCACCGGAGCTGAATGGGTGGATCCTGTGAATGAAGAATGGGTTGATGGGCGATTCTATCGTTTGGTTCAATTTCCCTCCATTCCCGGAAAAGCACAACAGAACGAACTTTCAAGGTCAGGGATCAAGATCCTGGAGTACATTCCAAAGAACACATTCCTTGTCTCCTTGAACTCCAAGGAAGACCTTCAGACCCTTCGCAACAAAGGAGCGCTATTTGCCATTCCTCTTACCCCTAGAGGAAAAATGACCGCGAATGTGGCGGAGAATAACCTTCCTGAATGGAGTTGGGAAGGAAATTGGGTGAAATTGGTGATCCATCCATATTCGGATCTTCCATTCTCTGCCTTGACCCCTGATCTCGAGGCCTATGGCATTCAAGTGATCCATGAAGATCAGGAACACAAACGCTGGGAGGTAAAGGTCCTACCCAAGGACATTCGAAAAGTTGCACTACTTCCCTTCGTCAGCTACGTCCAGGAGGCTGAGGAACCCGGAGAACCTGAGAATTACAAGGCCCGGACAAATCATCGTAGCAATGCCATCAATACGCTCTACAATGGAGGTCGGAAATACGACGGTTCCGGAGTAGTGGTAGGTCATGGTGACGACGGTGCTCTGGCCGATCATATTGATTATACCGGAAGGATAGATACCTCATTCGCAGGACCAAGTCAGGGTAATCATGGGGATCACGTTGCCGGAACGGTTATGGGTGCCGGAAACCTCGACCCAAAGGGTGAGGGTATGGCCAAAGGGGCACATCTGGTGTACTACAGTTACCCGGGTAACCTCAATAATATTGATAACCACTATGGTACCTACAATATTCGAATCACTCAATCCAGCTACTCCAATGGCTGTAATGCCGGTTATACGAGCTACACCCGTCAGATGGATGAGGACAGTCGTCAACACGAATCACTGATCCACGTATTCTCAGCAGGAAATGCCGGAACGAGTAATTGCGGATATGGAGCTGGCTCTGGTTGGGGAAATGTCACTGGTGGACACAAGATCGGAAAGAATGTGATCGCGGTTGCCAACATTTTGGATGACAATACCCTTGCCTCTTCAAGTTCCAGAGGGCCTGCTTCAGATGGGCGGATCAAACCCGATGTTGCCGCTGTGGGAACGAATGTCTATTCGACCATTGAACCCAATACGTACGCCAATTTCACCGGAACCAGTATGGCATGTCCAGGGGTTTCCGGAACCATGTCCCAGCTCTATCAAGCATATAAGGACAATCATTCTGGAAATGAGCCCGATGGTGGACTCATGAAGGCGATCCTTTTGAATACCACCGATGATCTCCTGAATCCGGGTCCCGATTATCGAGTGGGTTATGGTAGGATCAATGCCCTCCGTGCCGTAAAAGCGATCGAGAATAATACCTTCCTCATGGATAGTGTTTCGCAGGGTGGCTCAAAAACGCATGTGATCAGTGTTCCTGCCGGAACCTCAGAATTACGTGTCATGGTCCTCTGGGTCGATCCTCAGGCCTCTACCCTGGCCTCCAGAGCACTGGTGAATGATCTGAACATGACCCTTACCGCTCCGAATACCACCGTGTACTTACCCTGGGTATTGGATCCCACTCCGAATGCCGCCAACCTGAACGCTAATGCGGTTCGGGCAGTGGATTCGCTGAACAATATGGAGCAGGTCACTCTGGACAATCCTGCAGCGGGAAATTATACCGTAACTGTGGCGGGTACTTCAGTGCCCACCGGACCCCAGGAGTACTATTTGGTCTATGTCATGGAAAATGACGGGATCGAGGTCACTCATCCTATCGGTGGTGAGTCCTGGATCAGTGGTTCACAGAACACGATCCGTTGGAACGCCCCAGGTAATACAGGTAATTTTACGATCGAATACTCGACCAATGGAGGTTCGACCTGGACGACCATCTCCTCCAGTGTTCCTGGCAACCGTCGCTATTGGAGTTGGATCGCCCCGAATTTGACCACCGGTCAGGCCCTTGTCAGGGTTTCAAGAGGAAGTGTTTCCGCCCAAAGTCAGACCACTTTCTCATTGATGGATGAGCCGATCAACCTTGCGATCTCCTGGGCTTGTACTGATTCCTTCCGACTAAGATGGGATCCGGTACAGAATGCAACGGGTTATATCATCCACCAATTGGGTCAAATGTATATGGACAGTGTGGATTTCACAGTGGATACGGGTTATGTATTCACGAATCAGGATCCCCTCAGTTCAGAATGGGTCAGTGTTACCGCACTTGGACCTAACGGTGCACGTTCTATTCGAGCGGTTGCCGTAGAGAAACTTCCTGGAAATTTCAATTGTCAATATCCTTTCGATCTGGCACTTTCCACCTTACTCAGTCCAGCCCCTGGCGTTCATGCAGATTGCGCGTTCGGTTCCAATCCGCAGGTCTCTGTGCGTGTGAACAATCCTGGATTGAACAATGTGTTCGGTCATTCCATTGGTTATCGCCTCAACGGAGGAACTCCGGTCATGGTTTCTCCAGGAGATACCATTTCCTCCAAATCCTTTAAGGATTACACCTTCACGAACACCCTTTCTGTTTCCAACAACACGACTTACACCATAGAGGCTTGGGTGAATTTCTCTAATGATGGGAACTACCTGAACGACACGGTGGTCTCTACATTTAGACTGGAGAGCGGTACCGCCGTTTCCATCCCCTTCATTGAGACCTTCGACAATTGGACGACCTGTGCCACCGGAACGAATTGTGCTACGGTTTGTAGCCCGGGTGCCGGATGGAAGCAGCAAGACAATGGTGTTTTTGACGATATGGATTTCCGAACAAACAACGGAGGAACACCAAGCTCAGGAACCGGACCTTCTGCTGGTAATGGAGGT
>JAJLJK010000187.1:0-11754 GCA_033844885.1 Bacteroidota bacterium
TCTGACCAACCGAACCGTCTCTGAAGTGGATCCCAACGTGGATTGGGAGGACGCTTCTCGCGGATTCAGGCAGGAGCTATCAGCCATTGCCATTTCGCACCGGGATGCATTCACCTTTCAGGCGGCCACCGATCAACCCGGACTTTTGATGGAAGGGCTGCGAGGTGCCATGCGCACCACCGCTCCTTCGGTCGTCCAAGTACTCGTTCCCGGTGCGGAGGATGATCCCTACGTGGCTTTCTTAAAGATCAATGCGGCAGCAGATGCCCGGTATTTCCCATATCTCATGTATGATTGTCATCGAGGGTTACAATGGGGAAGTCGGTTCGATATTCGACATAACTCTCAACCGGATAAGGATTGGCCGATCCATCCATTCAGCTATCAAGGGACTGACGGCCATCAGGTTGAGGTTCAATTGCCCTTTACCTATGCCGATTATAAGGCCATGACACAGGAAAAAGTGGATGAGTTGTTCCTGGTCCCCGAGTCCATGGTCACCGATCAGCTGATCGCTCTGGATAAATATCTACAGCTTCCTCAGGAGGAAACGACTGGCAAGGTGCCCTATATCTGGTTGGTGGATGAGCACAACCGGATGCATCGTGCGGCGCTACCTTATATGTGGGCGGTAAGTTGTCAGGAACGCCTGGACTTCTGGAACTTCATTCAGGAACTTGGCGGGTTGAACAGTTACCATGTTAAGAGAGCTCTTCAAGAATCTCGGATCCAATGGGAGCTTGAAAAAGAGAAGGAGTTGGTAGCCATGAGGGCCACTCACGAAAGGGAACTCAAGGAAGTCAAGCGAAATGCAGCCGGAGAGGCACTTGATCGCATGGTCGGTCTGCTTCTCGATGAGAATGGTTTTGAGGTTTCATCCGCCGAAAGGCCCAAGGCAAAGAAAGAAGCTTCTCCCGTCCCCAAAGAGGACGAAGAATCTGAAGATCCCATCAGTGAGAAAGTGGTTACTCCTGCTTCGGAACCTGAAGAAGAGGAAATGAAAGCCGAGGCGTGGGTGGAGACCTTCCGATGCACTTCATGTAATGATTGCACCGAAAAGTTCCCGGCTATATTCAGGTATAACGAAGAGAAACAGGCCTATATCGAGGATGCGAGCAAGGGGACCTTTGAGCAATTGGTGATCGCGGCCGAGAATTGTCCGGCCAGCTGTATCCACCCCGGTGAACCCCTTGATCCCAAAGAACCCAATCTGGATGAACTGCGCAAACGCGCTGCAAAATTCAACTGATGCCCTGGAATGAGATCATCATAGCGATCGCCATTCTCACCGGACTCGGCTTGCTCTTTTCGGTGATCCTCGCTGTAGCCAATATCAAATTGAAGGTCTACGAGGATCCGAGGATCGATAGGGTCGAGGAGTTGCTCCCCGGTGCCAATTGTGGGGCGTGTGGAATGCCTGGATGCCGTGCTTTTGCAGAAGGTGTGGTGAAGGGTGAGCTCAATCCTGGCAAATGTACCGTCAGTGCCCCATCCGGAATTGAACGGATCGCAGATTATCTGGGAGTGGAAGCTTCACAGGAGGAAAAACGGGTGGCGCGGGTGTTGTGTGCCGGTGGAAAGAATGAAGCCCATAATCGTGCTCATTATCGAGGAACCCTTAGTACCTGTCGAGGGGAATCTGTAGTGGCCGGTGGCCCAAAGGATTGTAGTTGGGGATGCCTTGGGTTGGGTGACTGCGCGGAGGTTTGTGATTTCGACGCCATCCTGATGAGCGAAGATGCCCTTCCGGTAGTGGATCCTGAAAAATGTACCGCGTGTGGGGATTGTGTTGAGATCTGCCCCAAGGATCTGTTCACCCTCATGCCCGTAGGACAGCGGTTGATCGTCCAATGTAAGAGCCTTCTCGAGGGTGACCTTGCCACGGATCGATGTTCGGTGGCTTGTAATGCATGTGGAAGATGTGCGGCGGATGCCCCTCCGGGACTTATTGAGATCCGAGATGGGTTGGCACGGGTCAACTACGATCTCAATCATCTGGCCATTCCGGATGCCACCAAAAGATGTCCTACCGGCGCGATTGTTTGGTTGGAAGGCGAACAGCAATTTGCTCTGGCTTCCGAGCCTGAGCTTCCGCTCGGAAGGGTGGATGAACCGAATTATGATCAAGACACCTATTACCAATAGTGATGATGAACGGTCAAAAACATAGTAGGGAAGATGGTCTGAGCAGGATCATGGGGGTGTACCTCCGGGCTGCCGGAACCTTTGCCGAGGCGGTCATGATCCCGGTTCCCGTTTCAGGGGAAAGAAGAAATGTCTTTGGCCGGTCAATTGGGTCGGTCCATGGCAGGTCTCTTGCGCGAATCCTTGGTTCGGGTCTATCGGGACTGAGATCCTCCGCGTTGATCGAAGAGCAGGATCTTGAGGACAATCTCGGAACCCTCAAACAATTTGCGCGACTTCATGTGCCATTGACCCTTGTAGTTACGGGGGATTCTTTTCGATTCCTTCCACATCTCGAGATGAGCGGATCCATGGTCTTCCGGGCAAGCACCTTTCAGGAGCTTTCCGATCGCATTTTGGCGGCTCAGGTGATCAGTGAAAAGGCCCTGGCTCCCGTTGTCATTCTCTGTGGTGAATTTCAGATGGGGGAGAACATCGACCTCCCCTCAGCGGATAAGCTTCGAGAATGGTTTGGCGATCCGGATCGGAGGGTCCCTGAACCGACCCCGGGTCAGGAAATGGTTCTCGGAAAAGAGCGAAAACGTATGCCTTCCTGGGTTCATTTGGATATGCCGGTTTCTATTGGAGCGGGTAGGAACAAGAAGTTCAGAGATCTGGAGCGTGCCTCGAATTTGGAATTCGGAAAGGTGCATTGGCAGTCCATCATCGATCAGACCCACGAGGAGATCCATAAGTTCACAGGTCGAACCTTGAATGCCTATCGCCAGATCGGTGAGCGTAAGATCAGGAACCTGATCATTGCAACTTCCTTCAATGCATCCGAAGTGGATCACTTGTTCGAGAAAGACCTTATTCGCAAACATTCGATCGGGTTCATCGATGTTCATCAACTTTTTCCTGTCATCCTTCCCGAAGTCAACTGGAAACGTCTGGACGGGCTGATGATCGCAGAACCTGCGATAGATAGACCTGAGCAAGGATGGCTTTTCAACAAGATACTTCCAAAGGTGAGTCCTACGCCCCCTAAGATCCTGAACGGGATCTATTCCGGAATTACCCTTTCGGGGAATTGGGCCAATTGCGTGGAAGCCATTGTCTTCAAAGAAGCGAGTCAACAATTTTGGATCGATACGCGCATGTATGTCCGAAAGTGCGGATTCCCAAAGGCAGCGGTGATGTTCCAGCGATTGCAAGCCGGCTATGGTCAGATCGAAGACCGAAGTCTCCTTGATCCCCAAGACCCCGAAGTTCCTGTTCTTGCGATCGCCTCCCCCGGACCTTTGGTCCGCAGGTTTAGCAATAAGGGGGCACCTTATTCACGACTCGATCTTTTCTATAATTCCACCTCCCTACCACTGAAAAAGATTCCCTCCTTAGTGGTGGCCGATCCGTTTAGAGCCTATCCCGTGGATCCGCCATTGAGTGCCTTGTTAAGAACCGAACGGCCTGAGCGAATTCCGGTATTTGACGAAAAGGCTTGTACCGGATGTCTTGATTGTCTTCCAACCTGCCCCTATGGCGCCCTTCCGGCTAGCCTACAAACGTGGGAGAGTTTGATCAAAGCGGGGATCCAACAAGCAAGAGGGGCTGGATCTCCCATTGCCCAGATCGTGCCAACCCTAAAGAATTGGGCTAAGATCTCCGCCACGGTGGCCTTGGAAAAAGACTTCAAACGGAAATCCGCTTCTGAGATCCTTGAAGAGGCGTTCACCCGAGTTCAAAAAGCCATGAAGGCGGAGGGCGAAAAGGAGAAGACCTTGCGCGCCGAGAAGGAGGCCATTATATCATCACTTGGCGAGCCGAGGATGGCCCGCACCGGATCTTTGTTCGAAGAACGGGAAATGGATAAATCCGGTTCAGGTGTCCTTTTCACTTTAGCCGCTGACCCAGCTTCCTGCACCGGGTGTGGGATCTGTGTCGAGGTTTGTCCGGAGGACGCTTTGATATGGAGGGAAGACCTGGATTTAGCTGAAAAAGACCTGAACAATTTCGAGGCTTTGCCTGAGCCGGAGGTCGCCCTGGTGGAGGCCTTGAAGGAAGAAGGGGTGATCGATGGTCTCTCTTCGGTCCTATTGCGGCCTTCTTACTATCGCGCTATGGTTGGAGCGGTGGGAACCGATCGACCATCGCCCGAAAGGGGCATGCTTCGAGTGGCTCAAGCCATGATGAAAGAAAAACGTGAGAACAGTAGGGAAGGCTGGGTAAAGGCCATCAATGGCCGCCATGCCGCATTAAAGAATACGATCAAAAAGATATTGGCGGATGCTCTACCTACCGCCCGATTGGAGAGCCTTTCAGAGGTTCTTAAGGAACATGCAGAAGATAAGCTGAGCATGGATCGCATCCTTGGTGAATGGGGTCAGGAAGAGTCCTTCCAGATGGTCGATCGAAGTAGTTTGAATAGAAAACTTGAGCTTTCTTCATCGCTGGCCAATCTGAAGTGGGTGATCGAAGAGGGTAGCTCAGGTATCGGACGAGCCTCTTTTTCTGTGGTGGTGGATGATCGGCTTTTGAATGAGAAGGAGGATGAAGGTATATGGAACGCATTCGAGGTTCCGGTTGCATACGCCCATGCCAGAGATCTTCCATCTGTGGTTTCAGGAGTGTTCGAAGGTCAGTTACGACACAGTTTGGACAATATACGTTTGCTTCGCCGGGCTTCATTGGAAGGAACCCAAAAGTATGATCCTCATCAACACGACTTGGAGATCGCCGGACTTTCTTGGCAGGATCTGACAGAGGAAGAACGAGCCCTGATCGCTCCTGTTCTGGTGTTCGTTGACGATCGAGGCCTTGCTTCCAACGAGTGGATCGAAGTGCTTCGTTCCGGATATCCCATTCATGTGATCAGTATTGTGCGCGAAGAGAATCATCCTGCGAAAGCGCAAGGGGACCTCCAAAGAAGGAATCATACTGGATGGATGCATGTGGCGAGCAATGCCTACCCTGTTATCCAGTCTTCCTTGCATGATGCGGAACACCTATTTGGATCCTTGCAGTCCGTTCTATCTGCCTCCGGTGGTTCTCTGGCCCGACTGTGGGTTCCGTATCCATCTGAGGTGATGGTTCACAGTTCGCGGATTATGACGCTTTATCCATTGGCATGGTCGTCCAGATCGTGGATCCCATTCCGATTCACACCAGGAGGAAAGACCATTTTTTCGGGAATGGATATCGATTCCAGGGATCTTGAATGGACAAAGACCCAGCTGACCTACATGGATCAGGAGGAAGAAAAGGAGATGCAGTATACCCTAACCTGGGCTGACTGGGCTTATCTACTTCGACCCTGGCAGGCCTTCTTTGAGCCGACCGAAGAGGACAATGTCCTTCAGGTGGCAGATTATCTTGCCCTTTCGGGCGATGATCGCCAAAAGTTCATCCCGGTGGTCTGTAGGATCGGTGAGGGTAGGGTATTGCAATGCCTTTCTGTGGCACCTGAGGTCATCAAGATATGTGAACAGGTCCTGAAAGATCTTGAGCTATACCGCCAATGGAGCGGTACAACGGTGGAGTTCCCGGAGAAAGTTCGCGAATTGGTTCGCAATGAGCTCGAAGAGGAGTTTTCGGATCGTGAGCGCGAATTGAAGAAGGATCTGGATCGCGAGAAAATGGAATGGGAATCGTCCTTTAAGACGGAGCTACGTCAGCAGATCAAGGAACGTCTCATGAAAATGTCGGGACAAGAATGACGGCAGATTTCAAGATATCGACTTTCAAACACGGCGTTCATCCGGAGGAGTTCAAACACCTCACAGATTCGCGCCTCATTGAGCAGATGCCTTTTGTGGATGAATATGTTCTTCCTCTTGGACAACATATTGGTGCACCCTCGATCCCTATCGTCCGCAAGGGACAAAAAGTGAGAAGAGGGGAGAAGATCGCCGATCCGGGCGGTTTTGTATCCGTGGCCCTGCATAGTCCTGTAGATGGGATCGTGAAGGCCATCGAGTTGGCTGAGACCAATACCGGGCAAATGGTTCAGAGCATCAGGATACAAGCGGACCCATACTCTTCACAGATCTTCGTGCCCCACCCGCCCACCCCTTACGAGGACCTTTCTATCGACGAGTTCATTCGTTCCGTTCAACAGAGCGGATTGGTAGGTTTGGGAGGAGCGGCATTTCCGGCCCATGTCAAGTTCAAGATCCCGCAAGGAAAGACCTGCAAGTATATCATGCTCAATGGTTGTGAGTGCGAACCCTTCCTTACATCGGATCATCGAACCATGGTGGAGAAGCCCGATGATGTGATCCACGGTATCCGAATCCTTCAACATTTCGTGAAGGCGGAGAAGGTGTTCATTGGGATCGAGGATAACAAGCCTGACGCCATCAAGGTGTTGCGCGAAAAGGCATCCTCCTCCGGACTGCCAATCGAGGTAGTCTCGCTGAAGGTAAAGTATCCTCAGGGAGCAGAAAAGATGTTGATCACTGCCATTTTGAATAAGGAGGTGCCCAGTGGTAAACTTCCACTGGATGTAGAGACCCTGGTGAGCAATGTGAGTTCCATTGCCGCATTGAGCGAATGGTTTCAGACCGGTAAGCCCCTCATTGACCGGGTGGTGACCGTCACCGGGAATGCCATTCGTCAGCCTTCGAATCTGAGAGTTCCCATTGGGACCAGTATGAACGAAGTAATCCGGTATTGTGGGGGATTGTTGACCCAGAATATTCGCCTTTTACTGGGTGGCCCCATGATGGGACTTGTACAACGATCCACTACGATCCCTGTGGTGAAGGGGACCTCCGGAATGTTATTCATTGAAGAGGAAAAGATCGCTGATATGGATGCCTACAGTTGTATCCGTTGTGGGCGATGTGTGGATGCCTGCCCTATGTTCTTGAATCCAAGTGCTTTGGGTATGTTGGCAAAAAAGGCGCTGTGGGAGGACATGGAGGAGAATCACGTGATGGATTGTTTTGAGTGTGGTAGCTGTTCATTTGTTTGCCCCTCACACATCCCATTGGTTCAGAGTTTCAGGGTAGCCAAAGGAATTCTAAAGAAGCGAAAGGCCTCTGAGCTTTCAAAAGCATAAGGCTTAACCGAATAAATGATAGAGCATGAGCCGTCCGGCAATGACCACCGTATCAACCTCTCCGTACCTACATGATACGGCTACTACGCCCAAGATCATGTGGGAGGTGGTGTTCTCCCTTTTACCCATGGTCGCTGCGGCCTGGTATTTTTTTGGCCTCGGTGCATTCATGGTGGTTTTCTTTTCCACCATGGGAAGTATGCTCACCGAATTCTTCTTTACCTCTGGCGATCGATGGAAGGCGGTTCGGGATGGAAGTGGACTGATCACGGGTATTCTACTGGGTTTGTGTTTACCCCCGGGATTCCCTTTGTGGATGGCCTTTATGGGGGGTGTTGTTGCCATTGGCATGGGGAAGGTGATCTGGGGAGGATTGGGACAGAATGTATTCAATCCGGCTCTGGTTGGTCGTGCCTTCCTTCAGGCAGCCTTTCCAACAGCCATTACCACTTGGAGTCCCCCTGATGGAGGATGGTTCAGTCTGAATTCAGGGAATGCCGCATGGCCATTCATGCAGGCCGACCATGTGGATGCCATCTCCACAGCCACCCCCTTGTCGCAAATGAAATTCGAGCATGTTTTTGCTCCTACCTCAGATCTCTTTCTCGGAAATATCCCCGGTTCTCTGGGAGAGACCAGTTCGGTTTTGCTGCTCCTTGCCGGGATCTACCTTCTTGTGCGAAAGATCATCAACTGGCGTATCCCTGTTTCCATCCTGACAACTGTTGCTGTTATGTCTGCGATCTTCTGGTGGATCGATCCCAAGGTGTACCCGTCTCCTGATTTTATGCTGTTCTCGGGCGGTTTGCTCCTTGGAACCTTCTATATGGCCACGGACCTCGTGACCTCTCCGATCACCCCTAAGGGATTGTGGTGGTATGGATTCGGGATCGGATTCTTTGTGGTCCTCATCCGGTTATGGGGAGGATTGCCGGAAGGGGTCATGTATGCCATTCTGTTGATGAATGCCGCCACGCCCCTGATCAATAAGTTCACCCGCATCAAACCCTATGGATACCGATGAAAGAAGTGGATGAAATACCTCAAGAGAAAGAACCCGGATCTGCAGCGATGATCGCCACGCTTGGACTGGCTGGATTTCTATCCGGGGTGATCCTGGTGTCTGTGTTTCTATACACCCGGCCCATCATTGCCGAAAATAAGGCGCAAGCCCTGAGGGCTGCGATCTTTGAGATCCTTCCCGGAACTGAACACTATGAGGCTATGGAGTTGACGGATGGAACTTTGAAAGTGGTCGAAGGGTCTTCGGACGAAGAGAATGTGGTTTATTTTGGATATGACACGGAAGGTCGCCTGACTGGAGTGGCCATTCCAGGAGCAGAGCCAGGGTATCAGGACCTGATCCATGTGATCTATGGGTATCGGCCCGAAGAAGGTGTGATCACGGGATTGAAAGTTTTGGAAAGCAAAGAGACCCCGGGATTGGGGGACAAGATCATCAAGGATGCCGACTTTCAATCGAATTTCGATGCCCTGAAGGTCGAACCAACCATTGAGGTGGTCAAGAAGGGAGAGAAGAATTCCCCGAACGAGGTTGAAGCGATAACAGGAGCCACGATCTCGTCTAAGGCCATTGGTCGTTTGTTGCAACTAAGTGTTGAGAAATGGAAAACCCCAATTGACGAATACTTAAAAGGAGATCCTAAATAGATAGCGCCGCATGAAAACTGAAGAAAGCATCAACGGACAAGCTGCGCAGGAGTTCCTGAAAGGCTTGTGGAAAGAGAATCCCGTCTTTGTGGCGGTGTTGGGGATGTGTCCCGCTTTGGCAGTGACGAACACCGCTATCAATGCTTTGGCCATGGGGTTAGCTACCACCTTTGTCCTTGTCAGTAGTAGTATTCTGGTATCCTTGCTCAGGAATGCCATTCCGAAGCAAGTACGGATCACCGCTTACATTGTGATCATTGCCACTTTCGTGACTGTGATCGATTTCCTCTTGGCAGCCTTCTTTCCAGACATTCACAAGGCATTGGGAGCGTTCATTGCCCTGATTGTGGTGAACTGCTTGATCCTCGGTCGCCAGGAATCCTTTGCCAGCAAGAATCGGGTCGGCATGGCTATTCTCGATGCAGCCGGAATGAGTGCCGGGTTCACTTTTGCTTTGTTGTGCATTGGGATCATTCGAGAGATCCTCGGGAATGGTTCCTTATTTGGAATGTCCCTGTTTGGTGCCCATTTCGAGCCCTGGATCGTCATGATCCTACCCCCGGGAGGTTTTTTTGCATTGGGATTCCTGCTTTTGACCTTCAACTGGGCCTTACAGAAGAGAAAGGCCAGAAGTACTGCACGGACGGTAGAAACAGAAAGGTTACCTTAATATCTAAGCCATGAACGAACTCATTTGGATATTCATCTCTGCCTTGCTGGTCAACAACTTTACGCTGAGCCTTTTCTTGGGACTATGCCCATTTCTGGGCGTGACCCAGCGCCTTCAGACGGCATTCCGTCTGGGATTGGCCAACATCTTTGTCATGGTGATCACTGCCATTGCCAGTTATGTGTTGAACACCTGGGTTTTGATCTATGCGCCCTACTTGCGTTTGATCAGTTTCATCATTGTCATTGCCAGTACGGTGCAGTTCGTGGAAATGGCCATCAAAAAGCTCAGTCCTGAGCTTTTCAAGGCGCTGGGGATCTACCTTCCGTTGATCACCACCAACTGTGCGATTCTTGGGTTGGCGCTGTTCAGTACCAACAAGGGATATGGATTTGTCGAGGGGATCGTCTATGCACTGGGCGCCGGAGGCGGTGTGACCTTGGCGTTGGTCCTTCTGGCAGGCGTTCGGGAGGAGACCAAGGTTCTGGATATTCCCAAGTTGGTACAGGGAACCGCATTGAATCTGATCATTGCTGGTATTGTGAGTATGGCCTTTATGGGATTTGCCGGATTATTTGCAAGTCATTGAGAATATGGAAGAATTGAAAGAAATATTGATCCCTGCACTGGCTCTGGCTGCATTGACCGCGGGGTGGATGGGTGTGCAGATCATTGCAAAGCGGATGCAGACCAAGAACCACATCGACCAGACTAGTGGATGTTGCGGTGCCTGTAGCAACAAGGGAAGTTGCGAGCGAAAGACCGCCCACTGAGTATTGTTTGTGATGGGTCCGGGAAGTATCTTTGTTCGAGTCATCAAGCGGAAGTAGCTCAGGGGTAGAGCATCAGCTTCCCAAGCTGAGGGTCGCGGGTTCGAATCCCGTTTTCCGCTCTAATTTTTCTCCACCCCACAGGGGATTACATTGTAGTAGGCCTAGTTCTTTCTGAACCTCGGGTCCGAAATAAAGGTGGGGTCTGTCAAGCTATGGAGGAAGGCGACCAAATCCTCTATCTCCCCAGGATCCAGTTTCAATGGTCTGATCAATGGGTTCTTGTTCGGATGAGATTTTCCTCCAGAATTATAATGTAGGATCACTTCCTGAAGGGTTGTCATCGAACCATCATGCATATAGGGTGCTGTGATCCCAACATTGCGCAAGGATGGGGTCTTGAATCGTGCCCGATCGGAGGGGTCATTGGTAAAACGTTCCCTTCCTATATCTGGATAATCTTCATAAAGCCCATTATTTTCAAAGGCGTGGAATGTAAAAGTGAATCCTCCATGACAGGAGGAACAATTGGTCCGTTCGCTGAAGAAGAGGTCCATTCCTCTTTTTTCAGAAGCGGTGAGAGGTCCTTTTCCTTGAATGTAACGATCATAGGGAGCGTTTCCACTAACAAGGGTCCTTTCGAAAGTGGCAATGGCTCGGGTGATCACGTAAGGATCGGGGTCCCTTTGAAAAGCTTGCTGACTTTGAAGCACATAGGATGGGATGTTCCCCAGTGATTTTGCGATGTCCACAATGTTATGGGCAAACTCATTTTCTTCCTGAATGGGCACCAGGATCTGCATCTCCAATGTTGGTACGCTGCCTTCCCGTAAAAAATATGGCTGATAAGCGAGATTGAATAATCCGGGGGCATTTCTCTTTCCCGGTCGACCCATGACACCTGGACTAAAAGGGACGGTATCCGAAAAGGCCAGTTCGGGGGCATGGCAACTTGCACAGCTCTTTGAACTGTCGATGGAAAGGATAGGATCGAAGAACAACCTCTTTCCTAATTCCCATTTTTCCTGTGTGAACTCATTATCCGAAGGAAAGGGAATGTGGGGAAACCCTTCAGGAGCCTGTACCAATGGATGGAGGGAGGAATAGTTTGAGGTGTCTTTCTCACAGGAGAAGAAAGAAAGGATCGGTATCAAAACCGCCCATGAAGCATATTTGAGACCGATCCTCATTCGTTAAAAAGGTGATGCGTAATCCGGGTTGGTAAGCAGATCGTCATCCGTAAGGGTGAGAAGGAATGCCTTAAGATCCGCCTTATCTTGCGGTGATAACATCAAGCCCGTACCTCTGGTTTGTTCAAGAGCCTGATCCAGGGTGGTGGATGCCTTCAGCCCAGAGTTGTAGTGTTCGATGACCTCTTCGAGAGTGGAAAACCGTCCATCGTGCATGTAGGGCGCAGTGACGGCAATGTTCCTGAGGGATACCACCTTGAACTTACCACG
>JAJLJK010000188.1:0-5498 GCA_033844885.1 Bacteroidota bacterium
TTTCGAATCCAATGAATCCCTGGCCATTGGCCCAGAAAATGCTGTAGAAGAAAAAAATTAACAGCAGGCCTCTTTTCATGCCCGAAATATAGATGAAATCCCATTCGGGTTTGGGAGGGTATCTTGGAAAAACTTGGTTCTTATGGAAGGCTCAAACTCTCCATTTCAAAGACCACCTTTAGAGGTCTGCTATTCTAGTGGAATCACAGGAACATTTCCAAATTGAGGGAAAAAATGGTTCCTGTAGCTCCTACAAGGGTGGGATAGGCCAAATATCCAACAGGAGAGCGATCTATGAAGATCACTTCAGGGTTGATCCGTAGAAACCTTGATGGAAGAATGAACCAATTCAGGCCAACCGCAAGTTCGGTGGGGGTTCCATATTCTCCATCGATATAGGAATAGGTCGCATAAACTTGAAGTTTTTCCTTTAGGATCATCGATGACCCCCTCAGACTAAATCCCTGATCAAAGAGTTCCTCTACACCCACATCGCCAACCGATTGGATGTCGGACACCCATCTCATATAGTATTCAAAATCCAGCGAGTACCCCCGAAATTTCACTCCCGTATTGAATGAGGCCATTTGGTAAAGGGCCTTGGTGACTCGGCTTGTATCGTTAAAAGCTCTACTGCTAAAGACTCCCGTTCCATCTGCTAGACGGATCTGGCTGTTCTCAGGTGCTTCGGTACCAGGCTGAGATTGATCGGTCTCATCGCTCCGGGTAAAGGCAGCGCCAAGAATAGTGGCTATATGATCATGATGTTCAAAATCGCCGAATGAGGCCGTTTTTCCAAAATCATTGGTGGTCCACCATAGGGCGGTACTCCAGGTATCGAAACCATTGTCCAACTGCCCAGCATCGATGCCCAATTGACTCAGGTTATTTCCCAACATAGTTCGATAGAAAAGCCCGTCGAAAAGTTCACCATCCAAAAATATCCCAGAAGTGTAGGAACCTCTGAAAAATTCCTCTGCCATGGGCCTAGAATCCTGTCTCAGCCACAAAGGCCAATTACCCAACATTGCCCTTGTAGTGGGAAGTCCATTGATACCAATTCCAAGGTTCAGGTGTTTGTTGAAATTATACTGAAGATTTCCTGCAACCACCACCTGAGCACCCAGTCCCTGACTGGTATTTGCTGACCAAACGTATAGGAGGTATCGGAATTTTGGATCCAACGCCCAACCCTTAAAATAGAGAACAGCTTTTTGAAACTGAAAATCATTCCTGCGGTCCAAAGTGAATTCCCTTCCAAAGGAATCGGTGTACGTATCGTCAATATGCAACTGGTTCAGGTAGCGCATGGTTGCCAAAACCGCAAAATTCACCGATCCCAACTCACCATCATATAAATTGAACCCTGCCCCAGGTATATGGTGCCTGACCGATTCAGACAATTTAGGATCATCCCCTTGCCCGAAAAGGACAAATGGGCTTGTGATCAAGCAAAGACCCAATAGAATTGACCCTTTCGTTCTCTTCATTGTTTCTTTCCTAATTGTGATTTTTCCCAAGCCCTGACCTTTTCCCGGGCTGCATCAAAGATCCGCTCGTAGTTCTCTAAGCGGACCTTCCGGGAGGCATCCTCGGAAAGGGCCTTCCAAAGAGGCTCGTACATGTTATACACCGCCAGATAAAACTCCTGGTCAGGTGGAGCGACCACATCGGTTCCAAAAAGGAAGCGATCAGAATGTTCATTCAGAACCTTCGCTGAACGCTCGATGGACTGGTCACTAGCAACGATATACTTTGCCACCTCATCCCACGATATATCAAAATACACATGGTCCAACTCGGGGTCATTCAGCATGGCTTCCACGATGCTAATTTGATCCTGATTGACATCGCCCGGGCCTCCAGATCCATATTTGACCGGGTGTACGATCCTTCCCAATCCAATATGGGCCCAAATGATCGTGGTGTTAGGGTGCCTTTTGAATAGTGCTTTTACCTGATCCAGATACTCGGGTTCTCGGTCCCCCTTGCTCATCGGCATATCGATATCATTATGAAGAAGAACCACCAGTCCAACCTCACCGGCAAACTTAAGGATGCTATCCAAGGCAGGATTGGTCAAACTAGCCACATCCCCTGAGATCTTGCTGGAGACAAACTCTTTGTGAATGGTGAATTCACCGATCCCACTAAAAACTCCAGGAAAGGTCAACAGGACCCTTTTTATATGATCCCTTGCGTACATGTCTGTTGGATTGAATCCGGTGATCATTGGGTCAAACCGATTCTTCTGTTCAGGCGAAAGATGCATGTACTGCATTGCGATATAGGCATCGGTAAAACTGTAGTAATACAGCGGAGCATCGGTCTGCAAATAATAGGTGGGAGCGAAGTCCTCAGAATTCGAATAACTCCATTGTTGCTGAAGAGGAATCCCAAAGAGTGTACTCCTTCCGACCTTATTCCCCATGAGTTTGAGAAATTCTTCGGCAGTGATACCCTCCTGAATATAATTGGTGAGATGAAAGTGGCTATCGTTGTAAATGTATCCTTGATCCATGGTTTTTTTGGACCGCTGACCAATGGCAAGATTGGAAATGAGAAACAAGGGAAGGACCCATCCCCAACGGATAATTGAAAGAGTCATATAGCTATGGATTTAATTCTTCTTCACTGGCTGAACGAGGTATGGATTCACTTTCAGGGCTTCCACCACATATTGGATCACCAATTGACCCTTGACACTATTCCCGGCCTTATCAAGCGGCGGGGATACCACAGCTATGCCGAATTGTCCTGGAACCACCGCGATCAAGCCACCACCGACACCACTTTTTGCTGGAAGTCCTGTTCGGAAAAGCCAGATCCCTGAATCGTCATAAAGACCAGCAGTCGCCATTACTGCAAGAACATGAGCCACTGTTTCCGGGCTTACAACCATCTCACCGGTAACGGGGTTGATCCCGCCATTGGCAAGGGTTCCTGCCATGGTCGCAAGATCCTTCGCATTGACATTCATGCTGCATTGCTTAGTATAAACATCATTGGCCTCACTGGGATCTGAATACATCCTCCCATAACTCTGAAGGAGAACAGCGAGGGCTTCGTTATGCCGATTGTCATTGGCCTCACTGATATAAACAGGCATATTTATGCTCAACTTCCGACCGGCAAAGGCATTGAGGGTCTTTTTGATATTGGCCCATTGCTCTGCCGAATCAGCTCCTGCAATCATACTGACACTCATAATTGCTCCAGGGTTAACCAATGGATTGATCTCTTTGCCCTGATTGATCTCTACTGCCATGACCGAATTGAAGGGCAAGCCAGTCGCATCAACTCCGATCTTCTCCATGACCACATCCGGCCCTAGCCTCTCGATATTATTGGCCATGGTAAAGACCTTGGAAACACTTTCAATGGCCACCTCCACATCTGCGCTACCGACAGTGAAGACCTTGCCATCAGGGGTTACAATGGCGATCCCAAAAATATTGGGGTCCACCTTGGCTAGTTCCTCGATATAATCGGCGTTCTTACCTTCCTTGACATCCTTGTATTTGGTGTACGCGTCCTGGATCACCGCCTGATAATCCGGCTTGGAGGGTTTTTTCCCTTTCTTCTGCGCATGGATTGGGGAGGAAACGAGTCCAAAGCCCAACGTAAGGGCCAGAATGCTGCTTGTAAAAATGGTTTTCATGGTCAATTGATTTTTAGGTTAGAATCCAAACTGGATCTGCAATCGAACGGTCTGTTGTCCACCATATGGACTATCCGTCCAACCCAGCTGACCGTCGGGGGCCACAATGGTGTTGGTGATCGTAGAGGTCAATAAATTGTACTCAACCGTGAATCGAGTTCGGTTGGTCCAATGGAAAGGGTAAAATGAGATCCCTGCACCAGGCGCTACGTAATCTTCGGATGCAAATTGAAAATCCCCTCGACCGACATAATCAAAACGGGCATATCCGAACCAGCGATCATCAAACCAGTATCCTGCAGTGGCATACACACCATTTACCGTGTTATCATATGCATCGGCGAGGTAATTCCTCATGGTCATGGTTCCCCAGAGATAAACATGAAATCCATTCCCTGCGGCACTGAGGTCCACGTTTAGTTGGGTGGCATCCTTGAATTCGGAAACCCCAAGTCCCTCTTCTTGACGCTGACTATGCCCTGCACTAAATCCTAACAGGAGTCCGAAATCCCGTCCGGGTCGGCTGGTCATATCATCCCAGTTTCCCCAACCTTCACCGATCAGGTTGACCTCACCTCGACCGATGACGGTAACATCGGTGGCCTTGGGAGCCGGAAATCCTTGTCGACCACCATAAGCACCATTACCCACACTTAGATAATATCTGAATTTGTCTCCGGTAACATGTCTGAATTGGAAACCGAAGGAACTCCATATAGCATAAGTGAAATCATTGGCTGAGAATTCTACCGCTGCCAGGTCTTGGGGGTACATCCAATCCTCACGTCCGAGTGCCATGAATTGACGGCCCATTCGCAACCACATCTTCTTATTGATATTCCATTGGAGATAGGCGGCAATCAACTCGAAGTTTCCTACCGGATTGACATTTACCCGGGTGTGATAGTAGAATTTATCCGTCAGATTCCCCTCAAAGAAGATGCGGGTTCGGGCCAGGTTATATCCCCTACTGAAATCGGGAACCGAATCAGGCATATCTGACTGGTAGGTTGCATTGTATCTAAACTGGGTGTACAATCCGATATTCAGGGAATACTTCCCATCATCACTTTGAATGAACAGAGGATGATACCTAGAAGTATCATAACCTGCATTTGGTAGATCCTGGGCCATTAATTTCATCCCTCCACCTCCAAGGACAAAAAGAAGGACCATCCATAAAAAAGGGGTAGTTCTTAACATAGGCTGGATTTAAAGATTTTAAATTACAGTTTTGTAAGTATTTACTTTCTTTTTCTAGAAATCATAATAGACCAGTAGGTTCAACCTAAGTCCGTCTGTAGCAGTTAGATCATGATCTCGGCGAACCCCGTAGATCAGTTCGGAACCAATACGGGCACCATCCACAATGTCGCAGAAGGTATTCGTTCGGATCGTATATCCATAGAGGAAATCCGAAGGTTGAAGAAAGTCGATCACCTCCAGACCAGTGGCAGAAAAAGAAAGACTCGAAAACAGGCTAGGTTTCCATCTATGCTCATAGGTAACCTCCCCTCCATAGGCAAATGGGGTAACCACTTGGTATCCCGGTCCAAAGAGCACATCAAACCCATTACCACTCAAATCGTTGAGGAATCGGGAAATAGCCATTCCTCCAGAAAGTTGCAAATACCAGGTACCCCCCTTCCAGGAATCGATGACTGCAGAAGTGGCTACCCCCCATCCTGGTTTGATGACCAGATAATTATCCCCTCCTTTCGCTGAGAGGATGGGGACCACCCCTGAGATCTGAAAATATCCCCAAGAGGTCGTCCTGTCCATCCTGAAGGCAATATCCGGAAGGATCTTGGAGGCCTCAATGTTGAAAGAATCGGGG
>JAJLJK010000189.1:0-3862 GCA_033844885.1 Bacteroidota bacterium
CAATTGGCTCAGCTTTTCAAAAGGCGTTGCGGGGTAGGGATCGACCTTTCCAAACTCCGCCCATCAGGGATGAATGTTGCCAATGCCGCCGGTACGACCACAGGAGCGGTGAGTTTCATGGAGAGGTATTCAAATACGACCCGCGAAGTGGCCCAGAATGGTCGACGCGGAGCATTGATGCTAACCATTGACGTTGCGCATCCTGAAGTAGAAAAATTCGTTACCAGCAAACATGACCTCACAAAGATCACTGGAGCCAATATCTCTGTTCGATTGAGTGATGAGTTCATGGAAGCGGTGGATAAGGATTCAGAATACCTGCTTCGTTGGCCCATTGATGCAGAAGAGCCAAAAGTGACCGTACCTATCAAGGCCAGGGCTCTTTGGGATACCATCATACGGTCAGCCCATCAGACGGCTGAACCCGGATTGATCTTTTGGGATCGCCAGCATCATTACTCGACAAGTTCTGTATACCCCGGATACGCAAACGAAAGTACAAACCCCTGTTCGGAGATCGCTATGCAAGGTGGAGACAGCTGCCGCCTGATCGCGATCAATCTGTACAACTTCGTCGACAACCCATTCACGGAGAATGCTCGATTTGATTTCGAGAAATTCTACGAGGTCGTCTATGAATCTCAAAGATTAAGTGATGACCTGGTCGAACTCGAATTGGAAGCTGTGGACCGGATCATCCAAAAGATCGAAGCAGATCCCGAACCACAGCACATCAAGCAGGTAGAGCTTGACACCTGGAATCTCCTCAAGGAGAATGGAAAGAAAGGAAGGCGAACCGGACTTGGATTCACGGCTTTGGCAGATGCCCTCGCCGCTTTGGGACTCAAATTTGACAGCGAGGCGTCCCTTGAGGCCATCGATGCCATCATGCGTCAAAAATGTCAGGCCGAGTTTGATTCGTCCATTGACATGGCGATCGAACGAGGCAGCTTTGAAGGTTTTGACCCCGAGATCGAGAACACCTCAGAATTTGTGGGAATGCTCAAGACCGAGTTTCCCGATATGTATGCACGGATGATGAAGGCCGGAAGGCGTAACATATCCATCAGTACAGTGGCCCCCACCGGGACCCTGAGTCTTTTGGCTCAAACGAGTTCGGGGATCGAACCCGTATTCATGCTCAGCTACAAACGAAGACGGAAGTTGAGTGACAAGAATTCCGATCGGGTGGCCTTTGTGGATGATACCGGTGATGCCTGGGAAGAGTTTACGGTATATCACCCAAAACTCAAGACCTGGATGAATGCATCCGGAAAAACCGAAGAATCTGACAGTCCGTATGCAGGAGCCACTGCGCCAGAGATCGACTGGAAGAAAAGGATCGAGATCCAGGCACTTGTTCAGAAATACACCACCCATTCCATATCAAGTACTCTGAATCTTCCTGCAGATGTAAGCGTTGATAAGGTCGGTCAGATCTATGTGGACGCCTGGAAGCAAGGTCTGAAGGGGATCACCGTCTATCGGGACGGATCGAGGTCTGGAGTGTTGGTTTCGACCGAGGAGAAAAAGGAAACACCTATTTCTGCAGAAAGTACACCTCCTGTTCGTCCGGATGTACTCGAAGCCAAATTGGTCCGCTTCATGAATGAAAAGGAAAAGTGGTTGGCATTCATTGGCATCTTGAATGACCGTCCCTATGAGATATTCACTGGAAAGGCAGAAGAAGCCTTTGCCCTTCCTGAATATGTCAAAGACGGGTGGATCATCAAGAGCTATGCAGATGATGGAACTTCCAGGTATGATTTCCGTTATACGGATAGACACGGTTTTAACGTTACTATAGAAGGATTGAGCCGGTCGTTCAACCAGGAGTTCTGGAATTACGCCAAGCTCATATCCGGAATTCTTCGCCACGGTATGCCTCTCCCCTACGTGGTCGATCTGGTTGAGCACCTCAACCTTGACAAGGAATTCATCAATACCTGGAAGAATGGTGTTGCTAGAGCTTTGAAAACCTTCATCCCTGACGGCACCCAGGCTGTAGACAAACAATGTCCTGAATGTAGGGACGAAGAGGGTTTGATCTACCAAGAAGGATGCCTCACATGTAAGAGTTGTGGATATTCCAAATGCGGCTAATTGGTTAGTTGGTTAGGTTAGTATTCTACTTAGTCTGCATTTGTCAACCCCGCGGTGGTTCCGCGGGGTTTCTTTTTTCGAAACAAAGGGAGAGGAAATAAAAAAACCCCTTGCATCAGCAAGGGGTTCCTTCGAAAGCCAAGAGGCTTATTTTATCATTCCTTTCCAGGAACCACATCAAATTCGAAATCCACAACGACCTCACGGTGAAGGCGGATATGAGCTGTGTAGTGTCCAAGGGCCTTGATGGTACCACCCTGGATCTGGATGAATTTCTTTTCGATCTCTACACCATTCCCAGCCAGTTTATCAGCGAGGTCGGCGTTGTTGATAGAACCAAAGAGTTTGTTGCCCTTACCCACTTTGGCCTCCATCTTGAGGTCGATCTTGGCAAGTGCATCTGCTTTTTGGCGCGCATCAGCAATGATCTTCTCTTCCTTGTGAGCACGTTGCTTAAGGGTCTCGTTAAGAACCTTTTTGGCAGAATCAGTTGCCAGAACAGCATGTCCATGAGGAATAAGGTAGTTCCTTGCGTAACCGTTCTTAACGGTCACGATATCGTCTTTGAACCCGAGGTTCTCTACGTCTTGCAATAGGATCAGTTCCATAGTTCTTCCTCCTTCTTATTTAAGGTTATCCGCAACATAAGGCATGATAGCGATGTGACGTGCACGCTTGATCGCCTGAGCCAATTTGCGTTGATACTTGAGTGAGGTTCCGGTCAAACGACGGGGAAGGATCTTACCCTGGTCGTTGACGAATTTGAGGAGGAAATCGGGATCCTTGTAGTCGATATACTTGATGCCGGCTTTTTTGAAGCGGCAGTACTTCTTTTTGTTCCCGGTCTCGATCGTGATCGGCTGAAGGTAGCGGATCTCCGACTTGTTGCTTGAGCTGTCGAGGTCTTGAATACTCATGATGTCTTACTTTGCGGCTTTTACCTTGTTTCTTCTCTTGTCAGCGTACTCGATCCCGTACTTGTCCATGCGGACAGTAAGGAAGCGCATGATACGCTCGTCACGCTTGATCTCCACTTCGTAGTTCTCGATCACCTCAGTAGGTGACTGAAACTCGATGAACTGGTAAAATCCACTCTTCTTCTTTTCGATGGGGTAAGCGAGCTTGCGCAAGCCCCAGTTCTCTCTGTTGATAATCTTGGCACCCCTGTTCTCGAGGTAACCAACGAACTTATCAACCGTTTCCCTTATCTGTTCATCAGACAAGACGGGATTTAAAATGAAAACGGTTTCGTACTGGTTCATAAACAGTTGAACGATTAATTGAAAAATTGAAAATCGGGGCGCAAATATAGAAAAACCCTTCCTTTATTCCAGCCTACATCCATAAAAAAAGGAGGCCAGAGCCTCCTTCTGATTTCTATTCAGATCCGTTACTCGATCATTAACCTTCGATTGACCCATTTTCCTTGATGGCCTAATTGAAGGAGATATGCACCAGAGCTAAGAGATGGAAGCTCAATGGTGGAGTTCACAACTTCTCCTGAAAGCACTTCCCTTCCAGAGATATCCACGATCCTGAACTCAGAGATGGGCATCTCCGATTGAATCTGGACCCTATCGCTGGCAGGATTTGGATAAATCTGTAGGTCAACCACCTGATCCTCGTCTAAGCCTACAGTCAATTGTGAGAAGGTATAAACAGTTCCCGAAGCTGGAAATCCAGTAAGATAATCTAAGCTATCCACCATCATTGGATTGGCGGGAGCGCCACGAAGAAAATGAGCATCTGAAAGGTCACC
>JAJLJK010000190.1:0-1837 GCA_033844885.1 Bacteroidota bacterium
TTCTGCCAGCGGATCCGATTGCGGGATCGCCAATGTGAATATTGGGACCAGTGGTGCCGAGATCGGGGGAGCCTTTGGTGGTGAAAAGGAGACCGGAGGTGGTCGCGAATCCGGGTCGGATGCCTGGAAGGCCTATATGCGGCGTCAGACCAATACCTTGAACTACGGATCTGATCTTCCCCTTGCCCAAGGGATCAAGTTCGACATCTGATAAATACTCCTCTAAGAGGAAAAGCCCTTGTTGGAATCTCCTTCAAGGGCTTTATTGTTGAAAAGGGGCTATTTTTGGAAAAGGAGGTCGCTTCTGCGAATATTTTCCCTCAGGGTGCGTTACTTCCTCTGATATCTGCCAGATCCATGGACCCCACCAAAAAGAAGATCCTCGTCATTGATGATGATCCCACCTTCTCGCTGATGATCTCAACCTTTCTGAGCAAGAAGGGCTATGAGACCTCGGTGGTAGGCACTGGGAAGAAGGGTTTGGAGGCCATCTTCAACGATCGCTGGGATCTGATCCTGGTGGATTATAAACTTCCGGACCTCTCTGGTCTGGATATCCTTGAGACCATAAAGAAGGAACGGCCTGAAACACCTTCGGTCCTCATCACGAACTATGCGGATATCCGAACGGCGGTCCGCAGTATCAAGATCGGGGCATTCGAATATGTCACCAAGCCGGTTCGGCCGGACGAACTGCTTGCGGTGGTTCAGAGGGCGCTTGAGACCTCTGGCAAGGAGACCGTCACATCCCGACCCAAGAAAAGACACCTATCTCCAAACCATATTATCGGGGAGGGGGACCTTGCCCAACAGGTAGAAGAAACCATCCAGTTAGTTGCACCGACCTCATTATCGGTGTTGATCCTGGGTCAAAGTGGAACGGGAAAGGAATTTGCCGCCCAGAGGATCCATTCCCTCAGCGACCGATCGGATCAACCCTTTGTGGCCATTGATTGTGGTGCTTTACCAAAGGATATCGCTTCTGCTGAGTTGTTCGGATATGTAAAAGGCGCCTTTACGGGAGCATCAAGAGATCACAAAGGACACTTCGAAATGGCCAATGGCGGGACCTTGTTCCTTGATGAGGTGGGAAACCTTTCCTATGATGTCCAACTCAAACTCTTGCGAACCCTTCAGCAACGAACGGTTCGCCCGGTAGGTTCGGATCGGGAGATCCCCGTGAATGTAAGGATCATCGCGGCCACGAACGAAGACCTTTCCGGGGCCATGCGAAACCAGGATTTCCGGCAGGACCTTTATCATCGACTCAATGAATTCTCCATTAAACTCCCTGCTCTACGCGATCGCCCGGAGGACCTGGAGAGTTTTGCCCAATACTTTTTGGATGCAGCCAATGAGGAATTGGGAACGCATGCTCGTCTGGAGGTGAACTCCCCCTTCTTCGAAGCTCTTCGCGATTATTCCTGGCCGGGCAACCTTCGCGAATTGCGAAATATCATTCGCCGTGCAGCTCTATTGGCCCAGGATGAGAGTCTCTCACCGACCCACCTTCCTTCCGATGTAAGGCATTTTTCAGTTCAGGGCGATATCCGGCGGTCTTCGGATCCCATCGACCTTAAGGTCCAACAAGAAGAACGAGAGAAACAGGCCATCATAAAGGCCCTCGAACAGACGCGTTACAACAAATCCAAGGCGGCACGTATCCTGAATATCGATCGAAAGACCCTTTACAACAAGATGGAACGGTACGGGATCAAGGGATGACCTTTTTGACCTCCTTTTTTGCCTCTCTTAATTCGGGGAGTAATTGATACCCCATCCTTTCCACATTCTTTCTTCCGCCCTTGTGGTATTGAACCTCCAGTTCCCGAAGTTT
>JAJLJK010000191.1:0-5409 GCA_033844885.1 Bacteroidota bacterium
ATGTGTTTCCGTTTCCTCCCCTGGATCTCGCCCGAAGTGGAAAAGCCCGCAAGAGCTGAGATACTGGTAGAGGAGTGTCCTGTTCCAAATGGATCGAATGGACTTTCTGATCTTGATGGAAATCCACTGATGCCTCCCCATGTTCGATTCGATCCGAATCGATGCATTCGGTCTGTGATGATCTTATGGATATAGGCCTGATGCCCTACGTCCCATATCAAAATATCCTTTGGTGTCTGAAAGGTGTAATGGAGTGCCACGGTCAGGGAGGCCGCCCCTTCGCTCGAGGCCATATGACCTGCTTTGCTACGGGTACTCTCCTTCATGAACTGGATCAGTTCTGTGGTCAGTTCAGGAAGGATCTCCCTGGGAAGTTTTCGAACATCATCTACAGTATGGATGTCCTTAAGGATTTTCATCGTGGGCATTTGCGACAAAAGTAGTCCAAAAAAAAACCGGGGCGTCCTCACGCCCCGGAATTACCCTAAACCTTAAAAGCAAAGCCTCTTCAGGCTGCCCTAAGAGCTTTCATTGGTCAATTTACGATTTTACCGCCTTAAATCCCAAACGATTTTTGATCGTATTCAATAAATAGAACATTACCGGCACAATCACGAGGGTCAGGAACGTGGCAAATGTGAGTCCAAAGATCACGGTCCAACTCATAGGCCCCCAGAAGATCACATTGTCTCCACCGACATAGATCTGTGGGTCATTCTGTGAAAAGAGGGTAAAGAAATTGATATTCAATCCAATGGCAAGTGGTACCAGTCCGAGTACGGTCGTGATCGCTGTAAGAAGAACCGGACGAAGGCGAGTCTTTCCACCTTTCACGATCGCTTTATAGATCTCTTCGATTGGTAGTTTATCCTCTTCGTCCAGCCCGAGTTCCTCTTTTCGTCGAGCCATGATCAGGTTGGTATAGTCAATAAGGACGATCGCATTATTCACCACGATCCCCGCCAAAGAGATGATACCGATCATGGTCATCATGATGACGAATTCCATTCGGAAAACGATCAACCCGAGGAGCACTCCGATCAGGGACAACACCACAGTGGTCAGGATGATGAAAGGTGTACTGGCTGAATTGAACTGAGCTACAAGGATCAGAAAGATCAGACCTACCGCGATGAAAAGCGCATTTGTAAGGAATCCCATTTCTTTCGCTTGATCTTCCTGTTCCCCGGTGAATGAGATGTTGACACCCTTAGGAAGTTCATAATCTTCCAGAGTTGCCTTGATCGAGTTGACCACCTCATTGGGGTTGTAGCTTCCAAGCACATTGGACTGAACTGTGATCACCCTATCCAGATCCTTGCGTTTGACCGCACTGAACGTACTGGATTTCTTAGGGGTGGCCACAGAACTGATGGGAATCTGTTTGATCTTCCCGCTGGAAGGATCACGGAAGGTGATCCGGAGGTTCAGAAGGTCATCAATATTATATCGGTACTGATCCTGATAACGGATGTTGATCGGATAATCATCCTCTCCATCCTTATATCGACTCACTTCCTTTCCGAAAAGAGCCGTCCGAAGGGCATCCCCGATCTGACCGGTCGAGATCCCAAGGGTCCTGGCTTTTGCACGATCCACCTCAATGGGCATTTCGGGCTTTCCGGATTCGACGTCCAACTTAAGCTCTTCATATCCCTTCACCGAACTTTGCTCAATGAAGGTCTTTATATCTTCTGCCACCGATAGGATCTGGGCATAATCCTCCCCCGATACCTCGATATTGATTGGAGCACCCGTTGGGGGACCTTGCTTATCTTTGTCCACAGTGATCTGGGCGCCTGGGTATTTTCCTAGGCGATTTCTTATCTTATCGAGAACCGTACTACTGGCCACCAGCTCCCCTTGTCCATTCCGACGATCGGAGAATTCCCGGAATGCAACGGTGATCTTGGCTTTGTTTGGGGTCTGTGCCATCGAAGGACCTTGACGAGGATCCGAGGTTCCTTCACCAACCTGTGCGATCACCGACTCCACCATGTAATTATACATCTGCTTCTCGCCGTTGACCTCCTTCTCATATTCGTACTCCTTGATGATCTGAAGGACCTCATCCTCCAATTTCCTTGTCAGCTGATCGGTCTCAGAAATATCTGTTCCGATCGGAAGCTCGATGTAAACAAGGGCTTGGTTAGGCTGATTCTCAGGGAAGAAAAGGGTCTTCGGAGGGAAGTTCATCAAGAGGTTGATCGAAAGGAACAACAAACCGACAGCTCCAAAGAAGAAGCTCTTGGGCCAATCGAGAGCGAACTTCAGGGTCTTCTCATACAGGTTCTCTAACCTTGGAAGGAAGGTCCTCTGAAATCTTTTGATAGCCGGAGTAAGGACATAGGTAAAGGACAAAATGAGGATGCCTGCCGCCAAAAGAAGGTTACCGATCCAAAGGATATTCTTCTCGGTCAAGGCATTGATCCCATATCCAATGACGAGACCCAGGAAAATGAGGCCAAGAGAGAGTTTGGTCAATAGGGGTTTGTTGGCCTCGGGTTCCTGAATCCTCATGAACTTACTTGTAAAGGCCGGATTGATGATCAGGGCCACAAATAAGGAGGAAGAAAGCACTACCATCAAGGTGATAGGCAGATACTTCATGAACTCTCCGAACATCCCGGGCCACATGGCCAGGGGAAGGAACGCTGCGAGAGTGGTCGCCGTTGAGGAAATGATCGGGAAGGCCACTTCACCAGCCCCAAGTCGTGAGGCTTTCTTTCGACTCATTCCCTCTTCATCCATCAATCGATAGATATTCTCAACGATCACGATCCCATTGTCCACTAGCATTCCCAGAGCGAGAACAAGCGAGAAAAGCACAATGGTGTTCAGGGTGATCCCAAGCCATCCAAGGATCAGGAAGGACATGATCATTGACATAGGAATGGCGATCCCGACGAACAATGAGTTACGCAGCCCGAGGAAGAACATCAGGACGAGAACAACCAGCAGCATACCGAAGATGATGCTGTTCTCCAATTCGCTGATCTGTCCCTTGGTCCGGTCACTTTGATCGTTGGTCAACGAAATTTCCAGATTTTCGGGGAAGACCTCCTTACGGGCCTGTTGAAGGATCAGATCGATCTTCTCTGAAGTGATGATCAGGTTTTCGCCAGCTCTTTTCATGACATCCACCATCACCACAGGTTGCTCATAGGCACGGGCATAACTTTCCTTTTCAACCTCTCCGAAATAGACCTCGGCAATGTCTCGAAGGTAGACGACCTCTTCTTTTTCGTGCTTGACAATGGTGTTCTTCACCTGATCGGCATTCTTGAATTCACCAACAACACGAATGTTCCTCCGATAACCATCCACCAAAAGGTCACCCCCCGAGATCGAGACATTCTCTCCTTGTATGGCTTGGGCGACATCTCCAAAACTGATGCTGAGGGACTCCATTTTGTGCTGATCGAGAAGGATCTTCATTTCCTTGTCATCCACCCCACGGATCTCGACCTTCGAAACCTCTGGAAGATCCTCGATCTCATCTTCAAGGTACTCGGCGTACTCTTTTAACTGATCGATAGTAAAATCCCCGGAAAGGTTGATGTTCATGATCGGCACCAGTTCCGAGAAGTTCATCTCAAAAACATTGGGGTCAGCAGGGAGGTCGGTAGGAAAATCCGAGCTGGATTTGGCGATATCCACCTTATCCTTAACCTTTCTCAAGGCTTCATCTGGACTGACATCAAAGTCAAATTTGACCTGGATGGTGGAATACCCTTGTACTGAAGTAGATGATATCTCATCAATCCCAGTGATCCCATTGATCTCCTTTTCCAATGGACGAGTGATCAGTTTCTCAATATCCAGTGGAGAGTTTCCGGGATAGGGAGTGCCTACGTAGATCTCAGGCGTGACGATCTCCGGAAAGGTCTCGTTGGGCATCTGAATGTAACTCATCAACCCAGCGATGAAGATAATGACCGTCAGTACAAAGACCGATGTGGTATTTGAGACCGACCAGCGGGTTGGACCAAAGTCCTTGAAGGTCGATCTTTCGCTATCTGAAATGATCTCTTTCATACGTTAATCCAATTTTACGGCGGTCACTTTCTGACCTTCTTTCACACTTCGCGAACCGCGATCCACGAGAACATCATCCGCCGCAAGGCCGGAGATCACCTCGGTCATTCCTTCTTCACTCTTGCCGATGGAGATGATCTTCTTTGCCACATCCCCAAAGCGATCTGTGCGAGCTTCATAAACAAAGACAAAACTTCTTCCATCTGTGGTCTGTTGGATCAGTCGGTTGGGAACCACTATGGTGCTATCATTGGAATAATCGTTGATCCGCAAGGCAGCCATCAGGTTGGGCACCAACACCCCTTTGGAGTTGTTCAGATCCACCCTGATCCTAAATGTGCGATTGTTTGGGTTGATGTAATCTCCCACCTGTGTCACCACAGCACTGTCTGACCAATTGATGGATGGAATCTCCACATTCACATTGGTCCCTTTATTCACTGAAGTGAGATAGGATTCGGGAACATCAGCTTCGATATAAACATGAGCCATGTTGACCAGGCGAATGGCAGGAGAACCAGGACCGACCAACTCACCTTCTTTGGGAAATACTCGATCAACGACCCCTGAGAATGGCGCGCGGATCTCGGTCTTTGCAAGCTGGGCCTTCAAAGTTTCCAAATTGCTTTCGAGACTCTCCTTTCGGTTCTTGGCTTCGAGATACTGAACCTCACTACCAACCTTTTCCTGGGTCCAGAGTCGCTCCTGTTTCTCAAAAAGGGTTTTGGCTAGCTCATATTGGGTTTTCACTTCCTGGATCTGATTCCGTATGACATCTCCATCCATGGAGATCAATACCTGACCCTTATTCACCTTCTGCCCTTCCTTTACGGAGATCTTTTCGATGACCCCGGAAATTTCAGGGTAGAGGGTCACGTTTTTGTCCGCTTCAATATTCCCGTAAACCGAGAAATAGTGATTGAATGCTCCTTGATTCAAGGCATAGGTGGTAATGGAAGAGAATGTCAGGGATGTATCGAGCTCAGCGATCCGCTCGTCGAGCTTGGATATTTCCATGGTCACCTTTTCCTTTACGGTTTCCAGGCTGTCCTTTCTGTACTGGAGTTTGGCCAGGTCCCCTTCAGGAGCCTCGGTCTTGGCAGAACAAGCGGCCAACATGGCGCCTGCGATGAGGATACTAATGCGTTTCATATTTTCAAAAGGGAATTAGGGGCTGATTAATTCAAGTTGTATTTCCCAAGAACACGCTCCATCGCTGCACGGCTATCAAGAGCCTGTTGCGCGGCATTCACGTATTGTCGAAGGGCATCCAGATACTGGTTCTGGGTTTGGGTAAGTTCAAGACTGGAAGCAAGACCCTCTCTATACTTGATCAAAGTGTTGTTCAGGATCTTATTGGCGATCTCGGCA
>JAJLJK010000192.1:0-1438 GCA_033844885.1 Bacteroidota bacterium
TGTCCTTACCGGGATGATCACCAGTTTCATGGCCAGAGGTTACGAAGCCATCGATGCAGCTCGATTGGGAGTTTACATCCATGGTAGAGCAGGGGAGATCGCGGCCGAGAATCGAGGAACAGAAAGTGTAGTGGCCAGTGACATCATTCGGGCCATTCCCAAGGCAATGATGGAATTGTATTCCATGTAAGGCAGACAACCTTTCGGTCGTCAAAGCATCCAAATATCAATGACGACCATGAGAAAGACCTACATCCTTATTCTGACCATTTTTTCAGTTTCGTTTGTTAACGCACAACCGATCCAGGATCAAAGCTATACAGATTGCTCAGGGGTGACCCGTTCGATCTATGGGGTATTATCTCAGGGTAGACCATTGGTCATCGCCAGTAATGGTTTGGATTGCTCGATTTGCATGTCCCACGCTCCGGCCTGGGAGACCTTTGCCAACCAAAACTCCCAAATAGAGGTGTGGGGGGCGATGACCTTTACCTACTCTTCATCTACACCCAATTGTCAACAGGTCAGTAACTGGAATGCCAATTATGGGTGGAACACCATTTGGGCCTTTATTGATTCATCACGGACCTGGCTAAAGGTGGGTACCCCTCGATATTATGTGATCGATCCATCCGATTCCACCATAGCCTATGAAGGTGGAAATGCCAATCAGGCAAGGTCGGTAGCTATCTCGCTGGTGGGCCCATTGAAGGTTTTCGAAAATGGACAGATCAAATGGAATATCTGGATTCAAAATAGGATGATCCATCTGAAAGCAAATGTACCCGATCAGGATATGCAGTATCGTTTACTGAGTATCACTGGCCAGGAGATCCACTCAGGTCGATCAAAATTTGCTGATGGATCGACTGTTCTCCCATATCCGGTGGAAACCCCACCCGGCCTGTATCTGATCCTCCTGGAGTTCCATGAACAACGAACCGCCCTCAAATTAGTCCTCCAATAGAAAAAGCCCCTGGGAGGGGCTTTTGGAGCGGGAGGGTTAAAGGATCATCCAAGTGTGGACTTGATCCCAGGTTCATTCTTTAAGTGGGGGAAAAATTCATAGAACTGCTTTCCAATATCTTCATTCAGGGCTCTGGCTGCCCGAAGCTCAGACATTCCCAGGTCCAGATCCCCGGTGCTAAGCAAGTATCCGGCATAGATGGCATGAAGTTCATCCGCATCCGGATGCTGCCGAAGGCCTTCTTCGAATACGCGGAAAGATTCAGAGACCTCATCCATATCGAGCAATAGCTCGGCATAATCAATATAGATCTCAGGTTCCTGATACCCAGATTGGATGACCTTTTTGTAGAGTTCCACCGCCTCAAGGTATAATCCGGCCCTTCGATATACATCGATGGCAACGATCATATAATCAGGATTGTCATCATCCAAAGAGATGGCCTTGCGGATATAGTGGATCGCTTCGAAG
>JAJLJK010000193.1:0-1677 GCA_033844885.1 Bacteroidota bacterium
TGCCGTGGTGAAGCTATGAACCGCACTGGTATCACTGTAACCCGATGCACAAGTATCCCAAATGACCACATCGTAAGCGGTTCCGGGTGATAGTCCGTTGAGTTGGATCGGACTACTTCCCTGGATCACGGTTCCGGTTCCAGGGGTAAACCCTGATGGACCATATTCCAGGAAGCTACTGATCGTATTCAGACCAGATACCCAGGTTACCTCAGCCGTATCACATCCGATATTACTGGACGAAACACTGATAGGTGGGGTACAGGCTGCAAAGTTGTAGGGCTCCACACAAAAATCATCCACATAGTAATTCGGGGTCTGGCCCGGATCGGCAGTAGAATAGAAATTCACTCCATTGAACTGGATCGGATTGGTCGTACTACCGAATGAGAATTGCCATCCTACATTGGTTGGAACCCCATTACAGACGATGAAGGCTGTATCGTTGTCCAGATCGATGATGTGTTCGAGGGTATTCCATTGGCCTACGTTATAGTTGAACGTACCTACGGCTCCAGACCCAAAGGATCCAGGCTCCACTCGCACGGTACCGTTGGCAAGTATGTAGACCTCAAGGGCCCAAATATTTCCGGTTCCACCACCTACGTAATTCTGCTGAATATTATAATATCCTCCAAAACCAGTTGGTACATAGAAATCCCATTTCAATTTATGGGCTCCTGAGGTTAGTGCAGGGAATACCGCCACAATATCGGTGTATCCGTTGGGTCCTGAATTGTATACTCTCATGGACTTGGTACCGCTCTTTGCCACTGTAGTGGAAACGGCTCCATCTCCACCCTGATTGGCCCAGCCGAAGAACAATGTAGATTGACCTTCGATGAGTCCTGTGGAGTAAGCCTCAAAATCATCGGTACAGAGGATCGCTTCCGTCAGCAGAAGGATCGGCCCTACCCAAACCGATGAATCAGAACCCCCGCAATAAACGCGGATGTAGGCCTCATGAACCAGGTTATTGGCTGGTAAACCAGAAATTACTGCAGAATCCGATGTAGAAGTCATGACGGTTCCATTCCCAGGTGTGAATCCGTTAGGCCCATATTCGATGACATAGTTTTGCACAAAGGAAACAGTATCCCATTTCACGGTGGCTGTTCCCACTCCGCTACTGGTCAGTCGGAAATTGGTGACCGGTAAGCAGTTGGCAGGTGTGTATTCATCTGCACCAATATCCACCACTGTAGAACCTGATGCAGGACGTGTCTCATCATCGAAGTCAATGGAAACTCCTACGGTATTATCACCCACATCATTGGGAAGAGATCCCAGGATATGGAGGTCACTGGGCGAGGTGAATCCAGGGTCACCCTCGATCGAATTGACATTCAATCCGGATTGAGCTGTTTTCCAAGCGGTGAGGTCGGCATAATCCGTGGTACCATTTCGTGCCAAAAGACTTCCACCTGTGAAGTAGATATTGTAATCCAATTCTCCATTGACCAGGGTGGTAGAAGCATAGAACGCATGACCATTATTATTCGAGGTCATGATATTATTTCGGATGTCCATGTTGGCACATGTGCCCACAAAATAAACCCCACGCGAACCACCCACGATAGAGTTATGGAAAATGTCAATATCAGAAGCCGTACTGAAATATAATCCATAGGTACCCCCTATGATCATGTTGTTGATGATCTTGGAGGGAGCGGTGGG
>JAJLJK010000194.1:0-3169 GCA_033844885.1 Bacteroidota bacterium
GCAGACCACACCATACGGATTGACCAATATCATTGAAAATCCTTCCTACCCATTGATCATCACAGGGTTGTATCCTATTGCCAACCTTCAAAAGTTGGATAGTCTTCCAACCTTGATCAATTATGCCAGACCTGTATTTCCTCCCATCACATTGGTAGGAATTACAACCACAGGCGGTGATCAGGCAATGCGAGCAGATTTCGCTCGTAACGGATTTGGACTGGATGGATCCGGTGTGAAAGTGGGCGTTCTATCTGATAGTTATAATACGATTGCCGGTAATCCTGCCGGTACAAATATCGTCAATGGAGATCTTCCTGGACCTGGAAATCCTGAGTATCCCACACCTGTAAATGTGCTCAAGGAATACCCTTATGGGCAACGCTCTGATGAGGGTCGTGCCATGCTACAGATCATTCATGATGTAGCTCCGGGCGCAGAACTGGCCTTCAGGACCGGGTTCCTGAGTGCCACTGATTTCGCAAATGGGATCATTGAACTCTATCAGGATAGCTGTGATGTGATCGTCGACGACATCACCTACATCACCGAGCCCTTCTTTAAGGATGGACTTGTTGCTCAGACCGTTGATGCTGTAACTGCTGCTGGAGTGACCTATTTTACAGCTGCAGGAAACTTTGGAGAGAAATCTTATCAATCGACCTTTTCCCCTGCCCCGACCACCCCTCAACTCACAGGCAATGCCCACGATTTTGGCGGTGGGGACATCTTCCAAAGTATCTCACTGGTTCCAGGTAACTATCTCGTGGTCCTTCAATGGCAGGATAGCATCTATTCCATTGGAGAAACGTCTACGGGTACGGTGAACGATCTGGATATCTATCTGACCTATGACAACGGAAAGACCCTGTTCGGTTTCAACCGAAATAATATAGGAGGAGATCCGATCGAAGTACTTCCCTTCAGGGTTACCGAGAACACCACCTCCAACTTGATGGTGGTACGTGCAAATGGCACTCAGAATGTTCCTTTTAAGTATATCGTGTTCCGTGGGGAAATGGTGATCAACGAGTATAACACCGGTACTTCAACCATTGTTGGCCAAGCCAATGCTCAGGGGGCTATTTCAGTAGGTGCGGTACGATACCCAAACACCCCCGAATTTGGTGTAGATCCTCCAATCGTGGAGACCTTCTCTTCAAGAGGCGGTACACCCGTGAACGGGGTTTTGCGAAACAAACCCGATTTCTGTGCACCCAATGGTGGAAATACGACCGTTTTCATGGGGGCTCCTGCAGGAAGTCCCTCCGATCCTGAAGGACCTTCTGATCCATTCCCGAATTTCTATGGAACATCAGCCGCTGCACCCCATGCAGCTGCAGTGGGAGCACTTGTGAAGCATGCCAGGAAAAAGTTCTACATGCAAAACCTTTCTCCAACCCAGGTAAAGTTATTGCTACTGAGTTCCACTGTGGATATGTATTCTCCTGGATATGATGTGGAGAGTGGATATGGATTTCTTCTGGCGGACAAAGCCATTGGAACCATTGCAGAACCGACTCCTGTCATATATCGATTAGAGATCGCAGATACTTCGATCATACCTGGGGAGCAAGAGCTACAGCTTACGGTCTATGGCGATTATCTATCAACCAACTCCGTCCTTATCTTTAGAGATGACACTCTCGAAACCACCGTGATCAGTGAAACGCAATTGATCGCAACGGTTCCGGAGTTTGAAGGAAATCCACCGCTTTATGTCAGTACGAATTCAACTACACCCAGTGGCTTAGACGGCGGAAATTCCGATACCCTTTATTTCTTCTCGCCTATCAAAAAGACCGTGATCGTCCAGGCAATGGATGCAAATATGCGGTATGGCGAGGTTGTTCCAGACTTCAATGTCACTGTCTTGGTTGATAGCATTCCTTTGGATTCGACCACCTATACCATGGCGGATCTGGGTTTGGATTCTCTGACCTTTACGACACCTGCCACAAGCTTAAGCAATGTGGGTCTTTATTTCATACGACCCAACAATCCTTTTGATCCAACCGACTCCTTAGATATTGGATACCTGGAGCTGTACAATTATATTTTGATCGATGGTCTTTTGGATATCGACCCAATGCCATTGACCATCAAAGCTGCGGACACCACGCTTACCTATGGTGATGCCCTCGGGGGATTCCGTTTTGAATACATTCTCGAAGATTCACTTGTGGATCCCATCACGCAGTCCATGCTTGTGGATTCGATCGAAGTTCGACATTCAAACAATCTCGCCAACGGATTGGCATTGGTCAATGGTCGTGCACTGGTGAATGGTCGTCCTTTGGTGAATTCGGACCTAACGAACTTAACATTCCTGACCAGTGCTCGCGCATTAGTGAATGGAAGGCCCCTCGTCAATGCAAGACCTCTTGTTAACGCCAGACCATTGGTTAATGGATTGGCCCTGGTGAATGCCGGATTGGGCGGCGACACCACTACTCTGGTGGATGTTGCCCTTGAAGCCCTCTTCGATTATCAGTCGGATCCGGATAGTACCACTTTGGTCAATGCGAGACCCTTGGTCAACGGGCGCGCTCTGGTCAATGGGTTGGCTTTGGTGAACGGACTGGCTCTGGTCAATGGGATGCCCCTGGTCAACGGGATGCCGTTGGTCAATGGGTTGGCCCTAGTGAATGGGATGCCTCTAGTCAACGGACTGGCTTTGGTCAATGGACTTGCGCTTGTGAACAGCACGGATCTTGGGGACACCAGTTCGGGCGAGGAAGTGGCCATCATTGACGAAGAGGATATTGACGCTGCCGCGGATACATCTGCTATTGATACCCTTTTCTACTTCCAGGGGATCAACATGATCACAGGTGTTGAGGTAGGCAACCACTTCATTGTTCCTGGCGCGTTCTTCAATACCAACTATGATATCCGGTATGAATTGGGGAATCTCAACATCCAGCCTGCCACACTGACCTTGACAGCAGATACCATTCAGACCACATATGGAACGGCACCGTTCTTCACGGGTGTGCTGGAAGGTTTTGTTTACGATGAGGATACCCTGGCCCTTGCCGGAGGTCCTACCTGGACATTGATCGACACCGCAACCGGAACGCCGATCAGTGGGAACCCCAATGCAGGCTTTTACACCGTTCGACCTTCTGACCTCCTTTTGGTCAGTCCACCCAATTATGTGATACAG
>JAJLJK010000195.1:0-17055 GCA_033844885.1 Bacteroidota bacterium
TTATCAACCGGTTGATCAACTGGATCATCCTTCTTACAGGAAGTAACACTCGCAGCGAGGGCGAGGGCGAAAATTCCGAATTTAAGCGTACTCTTCATTTGAGCTGTTTTTGTGGATTAGATTTTCGCTGCAAAGATTCGGCGACTAGGTTAAGCGCAGGTTAATCCAACTTCAACTTTGCTATAAGCCCGGTTAAACGACCCGTAGTCCTCAGCCTACAAAAACAATCTCAAATTGTGATAACTTTAAATCATTGTTAAGGCGACCCTGAACAGGTGGCTTTATCTTTACTTTTGTCCGCGTTTAACCAACTACAAGGATCAATCACCGTTGACTATGGACGCATCTGAATACCGAATTCTATTAGTGGATGATGAACCGGATATCATCGAGTTTGTCGGCTACAACCTGAAGAAAGAGGGATACAAGGTCAAGACCGCTTCCAATGGTGAAGAGGCCGTCGAAAAGGCCAAAAAGGACAAACCTCATCTTATTCTTCTTGATGTGATGATGCCCGGAATGGATGGCATCGAGACCTGTGACGCACTCCGCAAGATCCCTGGATTGGAAAATGCTCTGATCGCTTTTCTGACCGCCCGTGGGGAAGATTATTCACAGGTGGCAGGATTCGAGGCAGGCGCGGATGATTACATCACCAAACCCATCAAACCCAAAGTTTTGATCTCAAGGATCAAGGCTCTTCTTCGTCGACACTCTGGCGGAGACGAGGTACGCAGCAATAAAATGGAGTTTGGTGACCTCGTGATCGATCAGGAACGGTATCAGGTGAAGGCCAATGGGAAGAAACTGGACCTTCCTCGAAAGGAATTCGAATTGCTGTCCCTTCTGACAAGCCGACCCGGAAAGGTTTTTCCTCGTGAGGAGATCATGGACAAGATCTGGGGAACCGAGGTCATTGTCGGTGGCCGCACCATTGATGTACACATCCGCAAGCTTCGCGAAAAGATCGGCGAGGAAAAGATCAAGACCATCAAGGGCGTGGGTTATAAATTCGAGGTGTAGACCTCCTGCCTATGCGTTTTGAACGCCCCGAAAAACTGGCAACCGTACTTTCAGTGATCATAGCGGTCATGGTGATCTCCGCCATGGTCCAACTCAGCCTTTGGTACAAACAAACTCCCGTTTGGTATCCCATTCTCGGAGCGGGAATTATCATTGGCGGCATCTCCTTCATCCTCATTCGATTTGGCCTTTATCAGTTCATTTATGAAAAGGTAAAGGTCATTTACAAGAATATCCACGAACTCAAGGTAGGCTCTGAATACGATGAAGAGCAGGTGGCCCGGACCAGTGATCTCGACATGGTGGAACAAGAGGTTTCAGAATGGGCCGAAGAACGCCGTGCTGAGATCAAGGAACTGAAAGAACGCGAGACCTTTCGAAGAGAGTTCATCGGAAACGTGTCGCACGAGCTGAAGACCCCCATCTTCAATATCCAGGGGTACATCCTCACCCTATTGGATGGGGCCATTGAAGATCCCGAGATCAATGTCAAGTATTTGAAGAGGGCGAACAAATCGGTCGAAAGAATGATCAATCTCGTCCAGGATATGGACATGCTCAATAAGCTCGAAAGTGGAGTGCTTGAGATCAAAATGCAGAATTTCAATCTCGCCCAACTGGTCAGAGATGTCTTCGAAATGCTGGAGGAAAAGGCAAGAAATAAGAATATCATTCTCAAGATCAACCCACCTTCCGAAAAACCGGTCATGGTAGTGGGTGACCCCGGTCGGATAGAGCAGGTTCTTATCAATCTGGTGAACAATGCCATCAAATATGGCAAGAAGGGCGGAAAGGTGGAAGTCAGATTCTACGACATGGATGACAAGATCCTCACGGAGGTATCGGACGATGGGATCGGGATCCCGGAGGAGGATATCCCCAGGATCTTTGAACGATTCTATCGCGTAGACAAAAGTCGGACCCGAGAAGCCGGTGGAAGTGGCCTAGGTTTGGCCATTGTCAAGCACATCATCGACCAGCACAAGCAGACGATCAATGTTCGAAGTTCTGCAAATATGGGATCAACTTTCTCCTTTACACTCAAGAAGGGAAAGTAATTCGGCGGGATCGGCCAAATCCCCTTTACGGATCGACAAATTCGGATTCTTAGCCCTTTCTAAGTCCAAGTTCTCAAGATCGGACTCCCGGATAATTTCAAACCAATCCAACCTCTTTAGATGATCGGCAAGATATTCCTGTTCCGTTTGGCCTGGAGTGGGAATCAGGATTGCGGGAACCCCTATCACTATGAGATCCATAAGTGTCGAATAGCCCGATCTGGCAATGACCCCCTTGGAACGTGCCAATAGGGGCTGCATCGAATCTACCCCCAAACGCCCATGGATCTCCCATTTTTCGGGGCCATCCTCCAGATCACCCTCTACCCCACGGATGAGGATCATCTTTTCATTCGAAAGCAGACGGATCAACTTCCTTTCAAGTTGGGTTCGGGCCGGTTCGGGCCCACTCAATAGGATCAAGAGGTGGTCACCGGATGCTTCCACCTTCCCTTCCCACCTGGACAACCAGCCGACATAGCGCGGCTGAATATCCTTTCTTTCGACTTTGGAAAGCCTTCCAGATAACCTCGGCTCAATCATCCTATCCGGAACCCAGATCTCATCAAACCGGGACATCCAACGTCGATGAAATCCATTGACCCAGCGGAGTAGCCTAGGGGTGGGGATATTCAATTGATGGGTCATGTAAACGGATCGCGCTCCCGGGATATCCATCCATGGCAGGTTATCGGAAAAAACCCGATGAATGGGGTCCTTTTTGTGAACCTCACGAACCAAGGATCGGATCCTTGATGGAAATCCCGCATCAGCGAAAGCTTGAAAGAGGAGCTGAACAGAAAGTAAGACGTGACTTCCATATCGGATATCCGGACCTTGAAGATCTATGAAATTCGCCTGGGGAAACCTGGCCTGAAGATATTTCAGCGAAGATCCCCAGGTAGCGATCGTCACCTTTCGCCCCCTACTTTCCGCTTCACGGATCAGAGGCTCGGTACGGGTCGCATGCCCCAATCCCCAATTTAGGATGCCGAAAAGGATATGCATTCTCCGAAGGTAGTTCTATTGGAGAGAGGTGAGAAACTTCTTGGGAGTGATCCCAAATCTTTTTTTGAATGCCGCGATAAAGTGAGAAGCATTGGTATACCCGACCTGATAGGCCACCTCATTCACCTTTTGATCCGACTCTTGCAGCATCTTTCGGGCGAGATCCAGCTTGTGATCATTTAAATAGGCATAGGCTGATTTTCCGTAGATGTTCTTAAAACCCGCCTTCAGGCGATACTCATTCAACCCCACCTCGCGAGCCAGATCGGTCAAGGATGGAGGATCTTGCATTCGCTCCAAAAGGATCTTCTTGGCAAGTCGGATTCGCTCAACATTCTTTTCATCCTCCAAAAATGGACAGGAGTTATCTTTCTTCTCGGCTTCCCGATTAAAGAAAAGACTGAGGATCTCAAAGGCCTTACCACGCATATACAGAGGCGCAGTAGCCTCGGTCAAACGAGCAGAATGAACCTGCTCTAAGGTGATCTGAAGGTTGGGACCTATCTCACCTTCTCGATAATACTTTTGATTGGCCCTTTCACCACTAAGAAAACTCAATTCCCCTTCCCCCTTTACAAACAATCGGTGAAGCTCATCCACAGACAACTCAAGGGCGGCTAAATGCGTTCCCGGAGCAAGCTCCAATTGCATGGGCAGTTGCCGTTCGGGATTGTAAAACGTAAAGCTTCGATGAGCCTTCAGATCAATGGAGTAATTCCCTCCGTGAAAAATGAAACGTATGGATCCGGAGATGCAAAAGAAGAACTGAACCACACCCTTCGAAAGAGTCTCTTCGATAAAAAGGGATTCCGCTCCATCATTGGCTGCCACCAAAAGGCGCGAGTCCTCAAGCACATCATAAACATCAACTCGGTTTTCTGAGGTATTTTTTATCGACTTATATGCCCGGATCGGATTATCCATGATCTGAATTTTTTACTCAACAACCTTGAACATCAATGGTTCAGGCAAAGATAAGACGAATAATACTTTGAAGCGACCATCGTCTTTCCGGGGTATTTTTTATCCCGATATGGGTATTTCCTGACGGTTTTCACAGGTACTTTTGCCCACGAAAATCAAAAAACCATCATTTCACCGATATGAAGAGAATGATACTCTCCCTTGCCTTTGGCTTGGGATCCATTTCCACTTTCGCTCAGGTTCAGAAAGTGACAGTAAGTACGGGTGCAGGGTATGCCAATGAAGTATTCTACTCCATGGCCAATGGGGTTGTGAAGTCAGAGCCCGTGAATAACTGGCACCTTGCATTTACCACAAACATGATGTCTGCCAGCATCAGGATCAATGAGAATCTCGGGTTGGAATTATACAAGGTGGCGACTGACACTGCCTCCTATTTCAATCTGGATACAACCAGCAAATTGGTCACTCCCCTTTACAACCAGGAATGGTCTTGGGAAGAAGGCGCCCTCAACGCCAACGCTACGGGTCATCCCGATTACGGTTGGGGAATCTACAATCAGGTGACCCACGGAGTTACCGGTGATGTGACCTTTGTCCTGAAGATCGATCCTACCACCTACAAGAAATTCTTCGTTCGCAGAATGGCAGCCGACGGGTCCTTTGTCGTGCGGATCTCCAATCTGGATGGATCTTCCGAAAGTATCTTCAATTTCAACAAGACGAATTACAGCTCCAAGCTGTTCGTATACTATGATGTCCTTCTGGATCAATTAGTGGATCGGGAACCTGCAAAAACCTCTTGGGACCTGACCTTCACTCGATACTCCACCACGGTTCAATCCACTCAATATCCCGTTTCAGGGATCTTGCAGAATCCGGCGGTTAACGTTGCTGAGATCCGTGGAGTTGATACGACAATGGCCTCTGCAGAGATCGATGATTTCTCCGACACCACAGATGTGATCGGATGGGATTTCAAGAATTTCAACATGGCCTCCTTCCAATGGGAAGTATCCGATTCACTGACCTACTACGTGGAAGGGCAGGATGGAAATATCTACCGCATGGTCTTCACAGGATTTGAAGGCACCTCGACTGGGAATTATTTCTTCAACCAAAGCCAGGTCTCTACCGTCGGATTGAATGAGGCAACCTGGGTCAAGGACCTGTTTGTCTATCCGAATCCCGCCAAAGAGAACCTCCATATCCGAGTGACCGAGGTCAATGGTTTGAGCGCTGAACTCTTCACCCTCACCGGGCAGGCGGTTCGCCGTTTGGAACTTTCTCAAGGTGAGAATACAATGATCACTTCCGACCTGGCCCAGGGGATCTACATCCTCAGGATCACTGAAGGTCGCAACATCTTCACTCAACGCATCATCAAACAGTAAGCGTTAGATGACCCGCTCTTTTTCGATCCTTTTGTTGTTGTTGTTTAGCTCTTGGGCCTCCGTGGCCCAAGATGCTTTTTTGAGCGTTATTTCGAGCGCAGACGGCAGTCCGGTCGAATACGCTCATGTGATTGTGAGAGAAAGTGGAGCAGAAGGCCCGATCCTTTGGGTGACCGATACCGAAGGTCGGGTTAAGAATGACATTAAAGAACCCGCACAGATCAGTATCTCCAGCCTTGGTTTCACCACACTGGTCGACTCCATTTATCCGGGCGAATCCAAGACAATTAAACTTCAGCCGGGTCAGAATGACCTATCGGAAGTAGTCGTCACCGCACAATATGCACCGATATCCGAAAAGAATTCGGTGTACAAGGTCAAGGTCCTTTCGAAAGAACTGATCCAAAGTCGAGGGGCTCTCACCTTGAACCAGGTGCTGAATGACCAATTGAATATGCGGGTCTCCCAGGACAACAGTACAGGATCCCAGATCACCATGCAGGGTCTCGGTGGTGCCAACGTGAAATTCCTGGTCGACGGGATCCCTTTGGTTGGTAGACTGGACAACAACATGGACCTGTCGCAGATCAGCCTTGATGATGTCGAGCGGATCGAGATCATCGAGGGCCCACTTTCTGTGGCTTATGGTTCGAGTGCTCTGGCAGGGACGATCAATATCATAACGCGAAAACCCGAAAGCGGAAAAGTGACCGGATCGGGAAAGGCGTACTACGAATCTGTCGGTCTTTACAACTTTGATCTCCAGGGGAATTATGGCTTCAAAAGGGGCGGGATCAAAGCCGGAGTTGGCCGGAATTTCTTTGACGGTTGGGGCCCAGTGGATCAACGCGACCTACAGTGGAACCAGAAGGAACAGATCTTCGGAAATATCGGAGGATCCATGAAAAGGGAATCATGGAATATTCTGGCCAATGTCCGGTACCTGGACGAAATGATCAAGGATCGGGGAAATCGACTGGGCGATTATTCCAATTACGCTTTTGACACCTGGTTCAATACCCGAAGGTTGATCGGAACTTCTTCGGCCGACATGAGCCACTCCGAAAGATCCCGAAGCCAACTGTTACTTGGTTATAATCTGTTTTGGCGATCCAGGATCAAATATCTGCGTAATCTGGTTGACCTCAGCCAAACCCCCACCCTGGACCCCTCGGATCACGACACCACGGTTTTCAATGGATTCAATGCTCGATATACCTACACTTCGACCCAATGGACCCGGTACAATTTCCAATTGGGGTTTGATGGAAATTATGAGACCGGCCGGGGAGATCGGATCGAGGGTGGCACAAAGGACATGCTGGACCTTGCGCTTTTTGGAAGCGTGAAGTGGATCGCCTCACCCGGCTTGGAGATCCAGCCCGGAATGAGATATGCCTATAATTCCATTTATAGATCCCCTGTGGTTCCCAACGTATTCATCCGTTGGCGACTTTCTGATCAATGGATGGCAAGAGCTTCGTATGCCCAAGGTTTCCGAGCCCCATCGCTGAAAGAGTTGTATCTCGAGTTCGTGGATGCCAATCACAATATCTTTGGCAATCCCGACCTTCTACCTGAGCGCTCACACAATGTGAATATCGGTTTCACTTGGTTACCGACCATGAGCAAAGCGACGAGGACGATCAAGGTAGAACCTTCCTTCTTTTTTAACGATATCCGCGATAACATCATCCTGGCACAACGTCAGGGCATATTGTTCTCTTATCAGAACCTATCCGAGAACCGGACCTTTGGTGCCAAGCTGGAGACCAGCCTGGGGATTCACCCGGATTTTAGCTTCAGACTTGGAGCCAGTTACCTGGGATTCCTCAATCAGAATTACCTCCCGGAAAACGGGGGTGAAAGATACCTCTACACCCCGGAAGCCACCTTTGGTTTTGACTATTGGAGACCCTCCAGACGGTTCAATTTTAACCTGACCTACAAATACACAGGTAAGACCCCCGGATATATCATGGAGAATGGCGAGGCCAAGCAGGTTTTCATCAGCGATTACAACATGCTGGACATAAGCATCACGCAACGTTTCTTCAAGAACTCATTGGCGATCACCCTTGGAGGAAAGAACCTCTTCGACGTGACCAACATCAACAGTCAACTCAGTAGCGGTGGAACACACAGCGGGGGTGGAAATCTGAGCATCAGTTGGGGTAGAACCTGGTTCGCTTCCCTCAAATACGACCTGAAATGAAAGGAAATACTCTTTGGATATTGGCCCTTTTGGTCACCTTATTATCGTGCGAGAAAAAGGAATCCCCTCTTCCTCCCGCCTCCGGACAATTTATTGAAGCGGGAATAGGAGCTGCCTATGATCGCCAACTGTATTTCAATGTGCTGACCGGTGAATTCGTTAAAGAGGACTCCAGGGATTCTCATGACCTCCTGATCGAAGGATCTCCGGATGGCCGGTACATTCATCTCGCCAGCGCCAATTTCCAATTTGTGAAGAACAAGGGAACCGTGGCGTTTTCTTCAGTGACTGACACGGTAGGAGGTCCTTGGCTTTACGACTATCCCACAGGTGAGGGTCGCCGCACTGCCTTCGGGCGATGGTTCAATGAGGACGGAAGCTCAAAGGGAGAGGTTTTCATTCTCGACCTTGGTCTGGATGCTCAGGGAAATCCACTTGGATATAAAAAGATCCAGTTCCTTTCGGTGGATGATTCCGAATATCGGATCCGATATGCGAATTTGGACAACACCGGTGACACGACCCTGTCCGTATCGAAGGACCCGGATCATTTTTTGATCGGATTCTCATTCCACACAAACACAGTAGTGGATGCACAGCCCCTTTCGGGGGATTGGCACCTCTTGTTCACCCAGTATACTGATTACGACCTCACCACCGAAGGTGACACTCAGGCTTATCTGGTCCGAGGGGTACTCCTGAATCCAACTCAAACTGAAGCGATCATGCTCCAGGATCAGAATTGGAATGCCCTTGACCGTGATGCAGCGATCGGAAAGACCTTTAGCGATGATTGGAATGAGATTGGATACCGCTGGAAATATTACGACTTTGATCAGGCTGCGTATGTGGTTCGCGAAAATTACCAATACCTTATCCGTTTGAAGAGTGGCAATTGGTATAAGATGCGATTTGTTGGATTTTATAATGATCAGGGAGAGAAGGGATACCCCCGTTTCGAGATCATTGGATTGTGAAGTAAGATGCAAAACCCGGTTTATTACCTACCCCTTCTGACCACCATAGTGTCAGCGTACTTTTTTGTTGAGATCCTCAAACATTGGCTCCACAAACCCAAGGCGATCTATTTGCTTTGGTGGACCTTAGGGGTCTTTTGCTATGGAGCAGGAACCTTTGTCGAGAGTTTCGTCACTCTTGGGGGATGGTCGGAGAATCTCTTCGTTTCGTGGTACATCTTTGGTGCATTGCTGGGAGGAGTCCCTCTCGCACAGGGCACCGTACACCTTCTCTTCAAACCCAAATTCGCGAAGATCTCCAGCCTCATTCTCATTTCGGTGTTGATCATCCTATCCCTTCTGGTCATGGCCTCTCCAATTGACGAAACCAAGGCTGAGGCGCATCGTCTTTCGGGTGATGTAATGGTCTGGAGTTGGATCCGTGGCTTCACGCCGATCGTGAACCTGTATGCTTTTGTCTTTCTGGTCGGGGGAGCGATCTATTCTGCACGACAGTACTATAAAAAAGAGGGATCAAAAAGTCGATTCCAGGGAAACGTGGCCATTGCTCTGGGAGGGCTTCTTCCGGGGATCGGAGGAAGCTTCACCAAATTTGGTCATGTGGAGGTCCTTTACGTTACTGAATTGATCGGGATCATCTTGATATTCTGGGGTTACCGAACCATCCGGGACAATAAAAGTGCCAGCGTCCACCAGGCTCAAACACAATAATCGGGCATGGCACAGGGTTTGCATTATTGAGTGAAAACCCAATACCATGAAACGATTTCTTCTCCTGACCACGATGCTGGGAACCCTTTCCCTTGCAGGGCATTCCCTCGGGGAGGGATCCGCTCGGGTCAGAACCAAAAAGGCCGATCAACGTCCATTCACCGTTGGCGAACAACTCAAGTACGAGGTCCACTACGGCTTCATCAATGTGGGTGAAGCAGAATTGATGGTGGATAAGATCACACAGGTCCATAATCGCCCTACCTATCATACCATCGGAAAAGGCACCTCGAATGGCTTTTGGGATATGATGTTCAAGGTCAGGGACCATTATGAAAGTTATATCGATACAGCCACTTTCGAGCCGCATAGATTCATACGAAATGTTCAGGAGGGGGATTACAGGATCGTGCGCGACATCACCTTCGATCACAAGGAGAATATCGCGATCGATCACAAAAAGGATCCCAGCATTCAGTATTCTCTCCCCGACAATTGTCAGGACCTTCTTAGCTCCTTTTACTATGCCCGTAGCTTTGACGCCACTGGTATCGAAAAGGGTGACGTCATTGAGATCACCATGTTCCTCGACCATGAATTGTTCCCATTCAAACTGAAATTCCAGGGAAGGGAAACGCTTAAGGTCAAAGGGAAAAGGATCCGCTGCCTGAAATTCCAGCCCGTTGTCCAGAGCGGACGCGTGTTCAAGGACGAGGAGACCATGACCATCTGGGTGAGTGATGACGCCAACAAGATCCCCGTAAGGCTAAAGACCGACCTCATGATAGGTAGCATTAAAATGGACCTGACCGAATACCGGAATTTGGCGTATCCCCTCGGTCACCATTGATTTTCAGCATGCGTGGTTCAGCAAAAACATTACATTAGCGGATGATTGCTGGAACACGCACAAAATGAAGTTTGCAGAAGAGATAAATAGCCGAATACAGAAGCTTTCAGAGAAGTACAACGCCTCAGGTCAGGACCTTCTTTCTTTCCTCGACGGACTACTGTATGCGGACTACATAACCTACTGGGATTACATCCACCTCGATACATTGTTGAGCCTTCAGACCCCTCGAACTCCCATACCGGACGAAGAGGTCTTCATCATGTATCACCAGATCACCGAACTGTATTTCAAGCTCTCTCTACACGAGTTGAAACAGATCTCGAAAAGGGAAAAGATGGATGCCGCGTTTCTAAAGGAAAAGATCCGCCGGATCAACCGTTATTTTCGGGCGTTGACCGACTCTTTCGGAGTCATGGAGGACGGGATGGACCGCGATCAGTTCCTCCATTTCAGGATGGCGCTGATCCCAGCCAGTGGTTTTCAATCCGTTCAGTATCGCCTCATCGAGGTGATGTCCACCGATTTCATCAACCTGGTTTCAAGAGATCACAGGGATAAGTATGACGACAACAGTCGCATCGAGGAAATGTATCAGGACATCTACTGGAAGAATGGAGCAACGATCGAGGACACAGGCGCAAAAACCCTGACCCTTAGTCAGTTCGAACAAAAGTATACCGACAAGATCCTTCGCTGGGCCAATCGGTTTCAGAAGACCAACCTTTGGCAAAGGTACCTTGAGCTACCAACAGTAGAACGCGAAAATGAGGAATTGGTCGCTGCTTTGAAGACCCTGGATCTTCAGGTCAATGTGTTTTGGCCGTTACAGCACTATAAGACCGCCGTCCGATATCTTGCCAAAAGGCCTCATGATATCGCCGCTACAGGCGGAACCAATTGGCAGAAGTACCTCCCACCCCGTTTCCAGCGTCGCATCTTTTACCCGGAACTTTGGACGGAAAAGGAAAAGTCCGAATGGGGAAAGAGCTGGGTTGAGAATGTATTGGCAGAATTGAACCAGGTTAAGAAATGAGATTCAAAAAAGGAACGATCCGCGTAGCAGCCATCGTCCTCATATTCGGTATCGCCACAACGGCGATACTTTTTTATTCATTGCAGGACAGGAAACCGATTGATCCGCTAAGCGGCCAGGAAAATGAAGATACAACGTCCATCGCTGACAAGGTAGCCTATGTCTATGGCTTTCCGATGGATCAATATGAGGTCGAAAGGACAGAAATAAAGAATGGGGATAGTTTTGGAGAACTGCTTGGCAACAGAGGGGTTTCCAATTCAACCGTCTTCTCGATCGCCGAAAATTTCAAGGACATCTTTGATGTAAGAAGAATCCGGGCTGGTAAACCGGTTGCCTTCCTAACGCCGAAGCTTCAGGACAGCATTTCGGGGGTGTCTCATATGATCTATGAAGCCTCGCCAACTGAATACTTTGTATTTCAACTCCAGGACAGTCTATTTGTACGCCGGGAGGAACGTGAGGTCAGCTACAAGGTTCGAGAGGTCACCGGGATCATCGAGTCCAGTCTTTATGAAACCCTTTTGGATCAGAATGCCTCACCCGAACTCGCTAATCGATTGAGCGAGATCTACGCCTGGACCATCGACTTCTTCCGTATTCAAAAGAACGATCATTTCAAGGTGATCTTTGAGGAAAAATACATCGAGGATACGATCTATGTAGGGATCGGGCGGATCATCGCTGCAGATTTCAATCACTTCGGGAATGACCTTTATGCATTTAGATATCAGGATACAACAGGCTTTTATGATTTCTATGACGAAAAGGGGAATACCCTTAGGAAAGCCTTCCTGAGAGCACCTCTTCAATTTTCCAGAATATCCTCCAGATATTCCCCCAAACGTTTTCACCCAGTGCTGAAAAGATGGAAATCCCACCTGGGTACAGATTATGCAGCGCCAACCGGAACACCGATCATGACCACCGCTGACGGCGTGGTTTCCGTTGCCGGATATACCAGCGGAAATGGAAACTATGTCAAGGTTCGTCACAACAGCACCTACGAAACACAATACCTCCACATGAGCAGGATCGCCAAGGGAATGAAACCCGGGCGGTTTGTGAAACAGGGAGAGGTAATTGGGTATGTGGGGAGCACAGGACTGGCCACCGGTCCTCATGTTTGCTACCGATTCTGGAAGAATGGAAAACAAGTGGATCCTCTTCGGGAGAAATTACCCGAGGCAGAGCCGATCAAGGAAGCTTATAAAGAGGATTACCTTCGACACATGCAGCCACTAAAGCAAAGGCTGGATGAAATGGCCATCCCCAAGACTGACCCTGAGGTCTCCTGACAACATCCATTAAGACCCAACAAAAAAGAAGAACCCCGGCCTGTTAGGACCGGGGTTCTTTTATTGAATCAGCTATGGCTTGATGATTACATCATTCCAGGCATTCCACCGCCCATTGGAGGTCCGGCAGGTGCCTCATCTTTGGGGATCTCGGTAACCGTGGCCTCGGTGGTCAGGAGAAGACCAGCTACGGAAGCGGCATTCTCAAGAGCGACCCGAGTGACCTTGGTTGGGTCAATGATCCCGGCCTCGTACATGTGCATGTACTCTTCGGCCTTGGCATTGAATCCGAAATCTCCTTCCCCTTCCTTGACCTTGGCCACAACCACCGAACCCTCAAGTCCGGCATTGGTAACGATCTGACGGAGGGGCTCCTCGATAGCGCGATAAATGATGTTGATACCGGTAGTCTCATCATCATTGTCCCCTTTCAGGGTCTCGAGAACCTTGGCTGCACGAATGAAGGCGGTACCACCTCCGGGAACGATTCCCTCTTCGATGGCTGCGCGAGTTGCTGCCAACGCATCATCCACACGGTCCTTCTTCTCCTTCATCTCAACTTCAGATGCAGCTCCAACGTAGAGAACAGCAACACCACCAGCCAATTTAGCCAAGCGTTCCTGAAGTTTCTCTTTATCATAATCAGAAGTGGTAGACTCGATCTGCGCCTTGATCTGGTTGACACGAGCCTTGATGTCCTCGTGGTTGCCGGCACCATTGACAATGGTAGTGTTATCCTTGTCGATGGTAACCTTTTCAGCAGTTCCCAACATGTCGGGAGTGGCGTTCTCGAGTTTGAATCCACGCTCCTCGCTGATGACGGTACCTCCGGTCAGGATAGCGATATCTTCGAGCATAGCCTTACGACGATCTCCAAATCCGGGAGCCTTAACGGCAGCGATCTTGAGGGCACCACGGATCTTGTTCACAACAAGAGTGGCAAGAGCCTCTCCATCCACGTCTTCGGCAACGATCAAGAGCGGGCGTCCGCTTTGAGCAACTGGCTCGAGAACGGGAAGGAGTTCCTTCATGCTACTGATCTTCTTATCGTAGAGAAGGATGTAGGGGTTTTCCAACTCTGCCTCCATTTTGTCAGTATTGGTGACAAAGTAAGGAGAGAGGTATCCACGGTCGAACTGCATTCCCTCGACCACGTCGACGTAAGTGTCAGTTCCCTTGGCTTCCTCAACGGTGATCACTCCTTCTTTCTTCACCTTACCCATGGCCTCAGCGATAAGAGAACCAATAGAGCTATCGTTGTTTGCGGAAATGGAAGCAACCTGCTCGATCATTTGATTGCTGTCACCCACTTCTTTGCTCATCTTGCGGAGCTCCTCGATGACAGCGGTCACTGCTTTGTCGATCCCTCGCTTGAGGTCCATCGGATTGGCCCCGGCAGCCACGTTCTTCGAGCCGTGATTGATGATCGCCTGAGCCAGAACGGTAGCCGTAGTGGTACCATCCCCCGCTACATCAGCGGTTCTGCTGGCCACTTCCTTCACCATTTGAGCACCGAGGTTCTCGATCTTATCCTCGAGTTCGATCTCCTTGGCTACAGAAACCCCATCCTTGGTAACGGTAGGTGAACCAAATGACTTTTCAATGACCACGTTCCGTCCCTTTGGACCGAGGGTCACTTTCACAGCATTGGCGAGTGCGTCCACGCCCTTGCGCAGACCATCTCTGGCTTCGATATCAAATTTGATGTCTTTTGCCATTGTTTAATGTTTTTTGGTTTTCGAATTTGTTGAATGCGTCAAACTTCCTTACACGATGGCAAAGATGTCGGACTCTCGCATGATCAGATAGTCCTTGCCGTCATACTTGAATTCAGTACCGGCGTACTTTCCATAAAGTACATTGTCGCCCACCTTAACGGTCATGGGTTCATCCTTCTTCCCTCCTCCAACGGCTACAATGGTACCGCTTTGGGGCTTTTCCTGCGCAGTATCGGGAATGATGATCCCGGAGGAAGTCTTGGTTTCAGCTGGCGCGGGTTCTACGATGACCCTATCCGCCAACGGACGAATGGACAATTCTGCCATATTTCAAGTGGTTATTGGTTAAACATGAATTTGTTGAACTGCTTGCCTATGAGCATAACCTGTGCCAAGGCGAGATAAGGGGATATTCCGGTAAAAAATGTCAGGATGGACCACTGGCAATGGCCTGAACGAGTGACAGGGTGTCAGCGACCTGCCATTTCCATGGTCGGGATGGCGGAACGAACCATAGGAAGGGAAAAGAAGAAGGTACTACCCTCTCCAACCTCACTTTCGACCCAGACCTTGCCGTGATTCTTCTCGGCATATTCACGGCAAATGGACAATCCCACCCCAGTGCCCTTTTCATTCTGGGTTCCACGTGTGGAGGAACCAAAACTGTCAAAGATGTGATCGAGTTTGTCTGCCGGGATCCCCACGCCGTAATCCCGAATGGAGGTCACAACCTCTGCCCCTTGAACGTGACTCCTTACCTCGATCTGGCTATCGGGCTTTGAATACTTGATGGCATTGCTGACGAAATTGCGAAGCAAAAGCTGAACCGCATTCTCATCGGCTACCACTACATGATCCTCCGACACATAATTCACCAGATCGATATCCTTGGCCTCGGCCAAAGGTTCAAGGAGGTTCAGGGTTTCATTTACGGCATGATACAGTTTCAACTCCCGGGGTTTCACGATCGTATCACTCACCTGAAGACGGGCCCAATTCAAAAGATTATCCACGAGAGAAGAAACGTGTTGGTACCTTTCTTTCAGTTGTTTCAGAAGAATATTCAACTCTCCGGGCGAGAGGTCTCCCTCTTCCATGATAGTAATGAAATCGTGAAGGTTGTTTAGCGGACTTCGAAGGTCATGGGAAATGATGGAGAACAGTCGGTCCTTCATCTGATTCAGTTCCTGGAGCTCGGCTTGCTGGCGTTCGAGTTGTTCCTTCGCTTTTTGGATCTCATTCTTCTGCCTCCGGATCTGACGGTTCTTAAGAATGAACACCACCACAAAGATCAAGATGGCTCCCCCAACGGCGACTGCAATGAGAAATTGCAACCGACTCCGTTCCAATCTTTGTTGGTCCTCACGGCCCTTTTGAAGAAGCTCCAGATTCTCGGCTTTGGTTCTCTCTGAATTGAATCGCTCCTGCATCTCGGCCATGGCAAGGGTCCTCCCCATGGTATTGAGAGAATCAGTGAGGGCCATGTACCTCTTAAAATTTTCCAAAGCCAGATCCGGTCGACCTAATTTCTCATAAACCGTAGCAAGGGATCTCGAGATATCTGCCCGACGTTCCTGGTGAGGGAACTTGTCATTTTCTTTCGCTGCGATCTCCAGATATTGTAACGCCTCCGTGAAACGCTCCTGTACAATGTACAGCCGTCCCAAGGACATCGCTGATGAGATCACTTCCTGAGGATGATGGAGGCGATCCGAATTAAGGTAGGCATCCATCAACATTGCCTCGGCAGAATCAGGGCGATTGATCTGTTTGTAAAGATCTGCCAACATGATCCTGGCATTGATCGCGTAATCGATCTCACCGAGTTCTGCATATTGTTGATGAGCCGTTCTAAAAAGAGAATCAGCGAGATAGTAATTTCCGTCCTTTTGCTCGATGGATCCTCTAAGCACCATGACATCGGCCATTCCGGCCGGAAAACCCGCATCCGAATAGATCGTCAGGGTCTTTTCCATGAAGTCACGGGCCTGTTTGGTATCCCCTTCCCCGATGTAGAGATTGGCCAGATTCGAATAGGCGATGGCTTGATTGATCTTGTCATTCCCATTTTCGTAAAGCTCAATGCTCTTGAAATAGTTTGAAATGGCTGAATCAACCCTTCCTTGCTCGTGATAACAAAGTGCCAGGGAACTGTAGAGCAAACCCCTCATCCCAAAATCAGAATGATACTTGGAGATATCGATGGCCCTTTGGAGGATAGGCTGGGCATCCATGAAGAGATCCGCATCAATAAGAACATTGGCCTTTGCGGAAAGGGCTCGAACCTGAAGATCTTCATCTCCGATGACCTCCGCTATGATACTGGCACTATCCGCATAGGATTTGCCGACCATCCGCCAATGCATGTCGAGATAAAGGGTAGAAAGTGCAATGTAAGCCTCTCCAATGAGGGCGGGACTCTTGAGATTCTTGAAGGTTCTCAATCCCCAGAGCGCGTACACCTGGGCCGAATCGTACCTGCCGTTCAAAGATTCATAGAAAGACCGATCCAAAAGTGCATCAGCCACCACCTTACCATCGTTCAGCTGAACCCCCATCTTGTAAACGATCGGAAAGAGGATCCGGGCCGAATCATGGTTGAAACTTGAATAATAGGCAAGCTTTTCGCTCAACTCCTCCAATCGATCGTAATCGTTCTGGGCCAGTGAAACCCTGGATTGGAAAAGAAGGCAAGCGAATATCAAAAGGCCAATGGCCCGCATTGATCTGGGGGAGAGGTAATTCATCTCTTCATTTCCGAACACGTTCGGATTAAGGGTGCAAGAAACAAAAAAGGGATGCGTTGTTCGCATCCCTTTGGCCTGTTCGGCAGGTTTCTTTCG
>JAJLJK010000196.1:0-3835 GCA_033844885.1 Bacteroidota bacterium
CGAGGACTCAATTTTTGATGAGAATGATTGTAAAGGGCTAATTCGATGCTCGTCTGCAGGTTATGCTCATCGATGGGTTTCACCAGATAAGCACTAGGCCGGGTGGATTTGATCCGGTCGATGGTCTTTCGATCATGATGCGCAGTAATGAAGATAATAGGCAGGTCGTGTTTTTCGCGTATGATCTCTGCCAAATGAATTCCATCGCGATCTCCCTCCAGAGTAACATCAATGAGAATGAGGTCGGGATGAACAGTTTCTAACATGAGAAGCGCGTCATCCACGGTTCGGACGGGTGGGAGAGGGGCATAGCCAAAATCCTTCATGAACCATTTCAGGTCCGCCCCTATCACCGGGTCGTCCTCCACAATAAGTGCAACGATCTTTTCTTCAGGCATGGGGTACCTTTTTGAAATTCAAGATACGAATGCTTACCGTTACTCCATTCTCTCCTTCCACGATGGGTTCACCTCCCAGCTTTTCAGATAGGGACCGAACCAATCGGAGACCAAAGTGATCCTTATCCTCCCCTTCTTCATTGGGGACGATCCCAATCCCATCATCTGAAACTGTTAAAAGGATTCCCGTCTTATCCGACTTTAGTTGAACCTCGATCGAACCACTTTTCCGTCCAGTGAACGCATACTTGAAGGCATTGGTGATCAATTCATTCACTATCAGACCTATGGGCATCGCCGAGTCAATATCCAGTTGGATCGGTTCGATCTCGCTCAAGACGTTGATCCCTGATTCAGAGGCCTTGTAGGTGTGTTTCAAGCTATCCAGCAAATTTTCCAGATAGTCTTTCATATTGACCCCTGTTAGATCATCTTCCTGATACAATTTCTGATGAACGAGTGCCATACTATGGATTCGGTTCTTTCCTTCCTGTAGGAGCTGAATAGCCTGAGGATCACGAACATGTCGTGCCTGAAGGTTGAAAAGACTCGACAGAAACTGAAGATTGTTCTTTACCCTATGATGGATCTCGCGAAGAAGGATCTCTTTTTCGTGAAGCGATCGTTCGATCACCTCATTCTTTTCCTTCAACAGTTTGTTGGTCTTTTGTTTAGTTCGAAATTGGTTCCACAGAAGCAAGAAAATGAAGGTTCCTCCAAGCACCACGCCCCATAGGATCCGCTGTGAGACCTTTTGTCTTCGGACTTGCAATTCCTGTACCTCCAGATCTGCCTGTACCTTGGCTAATTGTCTCTCCTTGAGTTCGCTCTGATACTTCTTTTCGAGCTCCTCCATTTGGCGAGTCTTATCGATATTGTTCAGGCTATCTGATGTTGCCTGGTAGAGCTTTCGATATTCCAGCGCCTTTTTGAAGTTTCCCTTTTGTTCGAAGAGGGAGGAAAGCTGTACTTGTGTTCGTGCAGTCATGTTCATCACACCCAACTCCTCATTCATCTTCTCAGCTTGTTGAGCGTATCGAATGGCTTTGTCCAGATCGCCACGTTTCTCCACTACACTACTTAACCTTAGAAGGCATCCTGCCGATCTCATGGGGCTTCCGATCTGATCAAATATGTCCTTGGCACGCAAGTAGTTAGATTCGCTGCTATCCAAATTCTCAGTTTGCAGGTAAACATTTCCGAGAACGTAGTACGTCCGTCCTAATTCGGTGAGGGGCCCTTTCTCACGAAAGAAGATCAAGGCTTGGTTCAGATAACCCAAGGCAGCTTCAGGATCGCCACTTTCGAAACTGATCCCCCCAAGGTTGAGGAGGATGGTGTTTTCCAGTGTTTGATCTCCTGTGGATCGAAAGATATCCAGAGCCTTGTTGAAGTATTCCAGAGCCCGGTCGAAATCCTGCCGAATGGCATACACCACCGCGATGTTTGTGTAGGTATTGGCGGTCCCGGAAGTATCCCCATTGAGCTCCTAGATCTCCATCGCTTTGATGAAAAAGGAAACGGCTTCTTCATAATCCCCCCTGTCTCTTTTAATATTTCCCAGATTGGTCAGAGTACGAGCCACTTCGAGAGTTTCCTCCATGCTTTGGTGATAGGCGAGTGCCTTCCCATAACTTTCTTCAGCCGCATCGAACTGAGATTGGGAAAATTGGGCCCTTCCCCTTAAGGTATAAGCCTTCGCTTCCCCTTTTTTGAATCCGATCCTTTGTGCCAGATCAATGGCAGAATCCGCCAGAGACTCGGAAAGGGGGTAATCACTTTTTGAATAGGCACGGCTCATATCGATCCAGGCAAGGACCTTAGCCGAGTCATCCGGCATGGAGCGAACCTCGTCCAGAGCCGAGCGTGATTGAGCGTTTAAGGTGGCGGATGAACTCCAAAATACAAGGAGGGCCAAAGGCCAGCAAAGTGGGATTCTCATTGCAGAAATGTAGAAAATATCTAAATGATTTATGGAGTTCAGAGTTATTCGAGAAGGGAAAGAATAACATCCTCATTCACCTGTTCCAAAGTGATAGAGTTCCATTTTTTGCTCTTTTGAAGATCGACCCGCACTTTTAACAGACCCCAGGTATTTCCGTCCTCTGAGAGCGGAAGTCCAGAGTATATGGGTTTAGAGGTTCTTTTAATATGTGTGACCCGGACCATTTCATCCTCATATTCAGTGAAAATGGGATGCTCTTCCCAAAAGTTCTGACCGAGATCCCAGCGAAGGAACTTCATCAGTTGAAAAACATTCGGAATGGAGGTTCTCTTAAACCTGAAGGTTGTTTTTTTAGGATCCAAATGAACGATAATGAGATCTGGAAATTCTCTCGCGAAATCCTCAAGGGTCATTTTTTTGTAGAGCGCAGAATCCGGTCGCGGGAAGGTGGACAGGCTTTGATCATCAATGAAACCCCTTTCACCATCGATCTCCACAGGTACCCAATTGATAAGGACATTTTGAAGGAAGATATGTTTCTTAGAGAAATTCAGATCATCCCCCAGCACCTTGACCTTTGTATTCAGAGGGTACATCCGGATCACATTTCTTGAATTCGGGACCTTCCACAACCACGACGACGGATACCTGGAAATAAAAAAGGAAGAATCAGGAGACCGTTCAAGGGCCTTCGGGAAAGAGATCCTTGGGGCCCATTCTACCATTGAATTTCTAAAGGATTGTCGATCCTCTTCCTTGAAATGATCGATCCTTGAAACTCTTTTTCCTCCCTCATATTCCTCTTCTCTAAGTAGTTTGGTTCCCTTTTTCCGGGTCAACCGGGAATATCTCATCCCAGACTGAGGGTCGTTCACAGTGTCCCTTGCAGTAGAATAGTATTTCCAGGTTCCCGTCCGAAGCCCATTTTGATAGGTTCCTTCAGCAATGGACGTGGAATAGAGAAATTGCCCCTCCTTTTGTCCATAATTGATCCCAAGGTCCAATCCGCTGATGGTCCATGATCCATGGGGAAGGTGTCCGGCTACCAAGCCTTGGTATTCGCGATGGATCAATCCCTCGAAGGTCTCGTTCTCTACAGTATCCTTGGGGAACCAGGGGGATATGACCCCATTGGGAAGGATGGTATATCGTCGATGCTGCAAATAACCCTCTGATGGAGCCTCCTGATACCCAAGAAAATCTTTGAGGTGAATGATGGTATCGTGGTCAACGTAAAGATGGGTGGTGATCGATATTCTATTTTCTCGGATCATCCTTTCCTGTCGAATAGGAAGGGTGTCAATACCATTTCGATTTCTGTCCAAGGTGACCATAAAGAGGTCATCCGGCCAACCCGGATCCCCTTTCTGGGAAATTACATAGACGGAAAAGCAGGACTTGGAATAAAGAAAACCATTTGAAGGGATCTGTATCCCCGAAAGGACGCGATAGTTCTCATCGGTAAGGGTATCATATGGAATTCCCTCATCCA
>JAJLJK010000197.1:0-11936 GCA_033844885.1 Bacteroidota bacterium
TTGGTGGGAAGGACCATCAACGGCGACCAATTGGGATGTTGAGTATGGCCCTTCTGGCTTTACCCCTGGCATTGGGCTCGGAACTCTGGTCAGCTCTTCCAATGACACCCTGATCGTGAACGGGCTTACAGAAAAGACCACTTATGACTTCTATGTCACTGCAAATTGTGGAGCTAGTTCTACTGGTCAAGCAGGTCCCGGAAGTGTAATCACCTTACCCGGATTCGTCACCGTACCCTACTTCAATGATTTTGACCAAATGAACCCTCTCGATGATTTCCTTTTAACGGGAAATGTCGATGCGGCTGCGTATTTGGACACCATCGGAACCTGTAACGGGTCTCAAGGGATCCGAATGACAGGTGGAAGCTTCAGCAATTGGACGGGTGGATCAACCACTACCGATTCTGTGGATGCTTGGGTGACCAACAATTTGCATCACGCGTATTCGATGATCAATGTGGATGCCACCAATGCAAATGCTCTTTTCATGCGTCTCGAATTCAAGTTGAAGCAGGAGAGCAACTATGGGCCCGGCTATTCTTGGTTCCGTGTCTTGATCAATGATACGGTGATCTCGAAGAACTATAATCCAACGACTCTTTCATCTGACCCTTGTAAAAAGGTGAGTCTGGATATCTCACAATATCTAGGCAGAAGCTTCAAGATCGAACTTCAGACCAGCAACAAGTACGATGATGATATCTCTGTAATTGACGACTTCAGCATTCGTCTACTGAGTTGTAATGTGCCTTCCTCTTTGGGAGCAACCAACATTTCTTCAACTGAGGCGGATCTATTCTGGACTCCTGGTGGCGCCTCCGACTTTATTGTTGAATGGGGACCCAAAGGCTTCCAGCCTGGAACAGGAAACCGATTTGCGGCAACAAACGATACCGTTTCGATTTCTGGCTTGAACATCGCTACCGAGTATGATTTCTATGTCCAGGACAGTTGCTCAGCTACTGACGTCAGTCCGCAGGTGGGTCCCTTTACCTTCAAAACTGCCTACGAGCCTTATTATGTCAATGGTTTTGATCCCTACCCAGGATTGGATTGGGAAGAGGCCGAAGGTTTGTTCAGCCAGCAGCCCATTACTTATGGTTCAAGCTTGTGGAGTCAGGACGAGTTCGGAAACGTCTCGACCAATAGTCAGTCCGCAAATGTGAATATCTATAGTACCACAAGGGATGAGTGGATCGTATCACCTTTGATAACCCTGGATACGGTTGATTATGCCCTTGAATACGATGTGGCTTTCACAGATTGGCCAAACACCACTCCCGGTATCTGGGGACCTGATGATACGGTTCATGTGGTGGTTTCCACGGATGGTGGTCGAACTTGGCCACGGGCAAATATTATCAAGACCTATTCTTCCGCGAGTCATCCCACGAATACCGGATCAAGGGAAGTTCTTCCTCTCCTCCAATTCAAGAACCAGACAATTAGGATCGGTTTTTATGCGGAGTCCACTGTTTCCAATGAGGATACCGATTTCTTTATCGATAGTGTGGAGATCAAGACCGCTCCAAGCTGTTTCCCTCCTCAGGATCTTACCGTGGATACCGCCACCTTCAACGGTCTAGGTGTGACCTGGACAGGAAGTGCAGCCAATTATATTGTCGAATGGGGAACTTGCGGATACATTCAAGGTACTGGAGCCGGAAAGATCGGTGTGGATACCGTTGCGGCCAACAGCTACTTGATCACAGGACTGAACTCGAATACCTGCTATGATATTTATGTTCAGGCACTTTGTGGTCCGAATGATGCCAGTATCCTTCAGATGGTGAGTGGAAATACCCTTTGTGGAATCGAAGCGCTTCCTTATCAGGAGAGCTTTGACGGACCTTCATGGAGTACCTCAACCACTTATGACCAATGTTGGGAGATAAGCTCAACTTCGTATAAATTCCAGGTGGATAATAATTCGACCAGTTCAAGCAATACCGGTCCTACACAGGATCATAGTGGCTTTGGGAATTATATCTACACCGAGGCTTCCTCTGGTTCCAATGGAGATGAGGCGACAGCCATTTCAAAATGGGTCGACCTTTCGACTGCGGCTAACCCTAGAGTAAGCTTCTGGTATCACTTCTACGGATCGGATATCGACCGCATGTTCGTGGACGTATTTGATGGAACTACCTGGACCGACTCCGTTTCTGCCATCATTGGCGCACAGCAGGACTCTTCCGAGGCTTCATGGAAACGTTGGAGCGTGGATTTGGCTGCCTTTGCCAATGATACTGTGAAGATCAGATTCCGCGGCCGTCGTGGAGGTTCATATGAAGGCGATATGTCAATCGATGATATCGAGGTTTACGATAGTATTCCTTGCCCAGCGCCTTCTGCATTGCAGTTCACCAATCTCGCCTGTGATTCTGCACAGATCGAGTGGACCGCTGGTGGATTTGCTACCAACACCTTTATCGAGTATGGCCCGAATGGATTCACTCGTGGTACGGGAACTCTTCTTTCAAGTGTTTCTTCACCCGTGGTGATCAATGGATTGACGCCGGGTACGGATTATGACGTCTATGTGATCGATAGCTGCTCAGGTGTGATCGAATCCTTAGTGATGGATACCTTGACCACACCTACCGGGCCATTGCCATCCATTAGTTATACTACCAACCAGGTTTCTACAAATGCAAGTTCTGCCCGCGTAGCCTTTGATGCCAGTGGAACCACAGACGGTACCAGCTTTACCTGGGATTTCGGAAACGGTAACACGGCCAATGGAGATACGGCCTCCTTTGTGTACAATGCCAATGGTACCTACTCGGTCACGCTTACTGTCACCAATGGATGTGGTACAGTTGACTCGACCTTTAATGTAGAGGTCAAGTATATCAACATCGAGGAGAATTCTCTTCCAGGTGTGAGTATGTACCCGAATCCTACCTCTGGTGAAGTGACCATCGTGTTCCCAGGTGGAACACGTGAGATCCAGGTTTTCGATCTTCAAGGACGTGAACTCTTCCGGATCAGCACGGATGCTAATAGTACACAAGAGAGGATCGACCTTTCCGGTCTGGCCGCTGGAGTGTACATGGTTCGCATCAAAGCGGACCAGGGAGAGAGCATTCAACGCCTAATACTTGAATAAGAATCCCTAAACCCTGATAGAAACCCCCATCGGTGAAAACTGGCGGGGGTTTTTCTTTTGATGGGTTTGCTGTACTTTTAGCAGACTGCTATTGGACCGAAACAATTCCCATTACACATGAACAATAAACTGATCCTATCCATGGGTGCATTCGCCCTAACTGCCTGCGGAGGTGGAGGTATGGAATACCCCGAGACCCGAAAAGACACGGTAACCGATAATTATTTTGGAACAACTGTCGAGGATCCTTATCGCTGGTTGGAAGACGACCTAAGTCCTGAAACCGAAGCATGGGTGAAGGCCCAGAATAAGGTCAGCTTCGGATATTTGGAGAAGATCCCTTATCGGGAAGCGCTTCGCCAGCGGATGGAAGAACTATGGAACTACGAGAAATTCTCCGCTCCTTTCACCCGAGGGGAATACACCTATTTTTTCAAGAATGACGGCCTTCAGAATCATAGTGTTCTATATCGTCAGCTCGGAGATGGGGAGCCCGAGGTCTTTTTGGATCCAAATGCATTCTCGGAGGACGGAACGACCTCCCTCGCCGGAATCAACTTTACCAAGGATGGGTCGATGGTCGTATACCAGATCTCTGAGGCCGGATCGGATTGGCGAAAGGTGATCGTTCTGGACACCAAGACGCGCGAACAGATCGGTGATACCCTTAAGGATGTGAAATTCTCTGGACTTTCCTGGAAGGGGAACGATGGGTTCTATTACAGTAGTTACGACAAGCCTGAAGAGGGATCTGCCTTGAGCGGCAAGACCGATCAACACAAATTGTTCTACCACAAACTGGGCAACCCTCAATCAGAGGATGTTTTGGTATTCGGAGGCTCGGAAACCCCCCGAAGATATATCGGTGGAGGAGTGACCGAAGACGACCGATTCCTGGTCATCTCAGCACAAGTTTCCACCTATGGAAATGAACTTTATGTGATGGACCTTCAGTCCGAGGATCCCATGATCACTCCGGTGATCCGGAATTTTGATAACGAATACCAAGTCATTCACTCTGAAGGGGACTCGATCTATATTCTCACCAATCTGGAGGCTCCTAATCGGCGAATCATGGTCATGGATTTCAATCATCCGGAAGTAGAGAATTGGAGAGAATTGATCCCTGAGACAGAAAATGTTCTTACCGCCTCCACGGGTGGAGGAGCTTTGTTTGCTACGTACCTAAAAGATGCCACGACGCAAGTCCTTCAATATGATCTCAAGGGACAACTTACCAGAGAGGTTGAACTACCTGGGGTCGGAACCGCAGGTGGATTCGGAGGACGTGAAGAAGATACCACCATGTATTTCACCTTCACGAACTATATCACTCCTCCAACCATCTTCAAATACGATGTGACCTCGGGTAATTATGAGGTCTATAAGGAATCTGAAGTGGATTTTGACGGATCAGAATACGAGAGCAAGCAGGTGTTCTACAAGAGTAAGGATGGAACCAAGGTTCCGATGATCATCACTTACAAAAAAGGCACTGAGTTGAATGGGAAAAATCCCACTCTCCTCTATGGATATGGTGGTTTCAATATCAGCCTGAGACCTGGTTTTTCCACTACACGCATTCCCTGGCTGGAACAGGGCGGTGTTTATGCCGTAGCCAACCTTCGTGGTGGCGGGGAATACGGAGAGGAATGGCATGTTGCAGGGACCAAGACGAAAAAGCAGAATGTCTTTGATGACTTCATTGCTGCTGCAGAATATTTGATCGCTGAGGGATATACCAGCAGCGACTATCTCGCCATAAATGGTGGATCCAACGGGGGGTTACTCGTTGGGGCGACCATGACCCAGCGTCCAGAACTCATGCGAGTGGCCATTCCAGAGGTAGGCGTTCTCGATATGTTGAGATATCACACCTTTACCGCTGGTGCGGGATGGGCCTTTGATTATGGAACGGCAGAGGATAGTGAGGAGATGTTCAAGTACCTATATGGATACTCACCTGTGCACAACCTCAAAACGGGAACCTGCTATCCCGCTACCATGGTCATGACCGGGGATCACGATGACCGCGTGGTTCCGGCACACAGTTTCAAGTTTGCCGCCGCGCTTCAGGCCGCCCAGGGATGTGACAATCCTACCATCATCCGGATCAATACCAATGCCGGACACGGAGCTGGAAAACCTACATCCATGATCATCCAGGAAGAAGCTGATGTTTGGGCCTTTACCCTGTGGAACATGGGTTACGAGAAACTTCCCAATGAGGGAGGTACTTCAAAGCCGCGGTCATGAGATCTCTTTTGGCCTTTTTGATGGTTCTCTTATCCCTGAACACCTTCGCCCAGGAGGTAGTGGTGGATGGGGACGGGTTCAAGACCTTTACCCTGGTAGAAGGGGATACCTCCTTCACCATGCGACAATACTTCCTGGTCTTTTTAAAGGAAGGGAAGGATCGCTCCCAAACTCCGGAGGAGGTGGAGAAGATCCAGGTCGAACATCTTGCCCACATCAATTGGATGGCCGAAGAAGGCTTTATCTGCATGGCAGGCCCTTTTGGTGAAGGAGGAGACCCAACGGAGATCCGTGGAATATTGATCTTCAATGTTCCCAGCGAAGAGAGAGCACGGGAGCTTGCAAACATGGATCCCGCGGTCAAAGCAGGCCGATTATCGGTGGAGATCCACCCCTGGTGGTCGGCGAGGGGAAGTCAACTCCCCTAACTGATATCCGAAAAACTGGTAAAGCCCTCCATTTCGAGGGCTTTCCTATTCTGGAAAGGGATCACTGAACTTTGGATCAGAAAGGAAGTGTTGATCGGTCAGGGTTTTTAGGAAGGCCACCAGAGCAGCTTTTTCCTCCGCGGTGAAATTGAATTTCCGCGCCCGACCATCACCGGTTTGGATCTGAGGGGCCATTGCAGGATGAAAATTTATGCCTTCACTATAATGCGCGATCACCTCTTCGAGGGTGGCGATCCGCCCATCATGCATGTAGGGTCCTGTTACTTCGATATTTCGTAAGGAAGAGGTCTTGAATGAACCATTGAGTATTGGATTTCCATAGGTCTTACCAGCTCCAGGATCCGTAGGGATGCTTTCAAGACCATTATTGGTGGGGCCGGAGCTAAGGAAACCATCGGTCACATGGCAGCCACCACATGCGGAAGACCGGAAAAGGGACTTCCCAATATTTTCTTTCTCACTGAAATTCGGAAACGGTACAAGGGAGGAGTTCACCTGGTCACGGCCCTCATCATATCGCGAACGAAAAGAGACCATGCTTCGGATGAACTGCGCCAGGGCCATGCTGATCCTGTTGGCATTCACCTCATCTGTTCCGAATGCGCTTTCAAAAAGGGCTGGATAATAGGGAAGATCACGAACACGATGGATCAATGAATCCAGATGCAATCCCATCTCCAAAGGGTCTTGAAATGGCATCAAGACCTGATCTTCAAGCGTCTCGGCACGTTCGTCCCAAAAGAACCGCCTCCGGACATAGTATCGCGCATTTCCAAGAGCCATGGCATTTCGGGAAGTGTGTTCACCCTGAAATCCTTCGCTTAAGGCCGTTCGGTCGGCAAACCCTTTTTCCTGATGATGACATGAACCACAAGACACCGTGCGGTTCAACGAAAGGTTCATATCATAGAAAAGGACCCGCCCAAGGGTTGCTCCCTCATTGGTCAGGGGGTTGTTCTGTGGGGAATTATCATGTTGAAGAAGCTGAATGTTTTCCTTCACATAATCAGGAAGATGAAGGTCCGTGTAATCAAAGGCTGTTTCTGGAAGGATAGGCTCGGAGATGCGATCGTGGATATCCACAAGGTCATCCCTGTCTAGTTGACACGAGATGGCGATGCTTAAGAAAAATATCCAATACAAAGACCTCAAGGTTCTCATAACCAATGCCCAAAGAAACTGAAGGTACGAAATGGACGGGTCTTCTAACGGAATGGATCTGAAAATCGAACATCCGATGACAAGGCTTCATCTGTAAGGGTTTGCAAGAAGGCGACCAGATCCATTTTTTGCTGGGCGGTAAGATTGAGCCTTTTCGGTAAGCCGGTATTGGGGTCGCGGAGACCGGGCGGAAGTCCGGGCACGTCATTCACACCCGAATTATAGTGTTCCACCACTTCTTCAAGAGTGGTAAAACGCCCATCGTGCATATATGGTGCACGTATCGCTACATTTCGCAAGGAAGGGACCTTAAAGGTTCCGATCTGTTGAGGTATTCCGGTCACACCGCCAACGCCTGCATCGGTGATAACAGGGTCAAGCCCATTCGAAAGGGCCCGAGGGGCCGAAAAGCTTTCAGTGGTGTGGCAACCACCGCAACCTCCCAATTGCGGATTGAAGAAGATCTGCTTCCCGCGATTTTCGGTAGGGGAAAAATTAGGGAATGGTTCCACAGGAGTTTGAACAAGGGCTCGACCTTGATCATACTTGGTATTGTAACTGACGATACTTCGAACGAATTGGGCAAGTGCTTTCGAGATCCTCTCCTCGGTGATCCCGGGATCGCCGAAGGCATCGGAGAAAAGCCCGGGATAATGATCGATGGACTTTAACCTCGCGATCACCGAATCCAGGGTCATTCCCATTTCCACCTGATCCTGAATCGGCATAAGAACCTGATTCTCCAGAGTATTGGCACGCTCGTCCCAGAAAAAATGGCCATTCTGGTAGAACCGGGCATTGGTCAAGCCCATGGAGTGACGACCCGATTCCTCACCATCGAATCCAATGCTCAATACGCGATCATCGGAGAATCCGAATTCCGGCTTGTGGCATGAACTGCATGAAACAGTTCGGTTCTTCGAAAGATTCACATCATAGAATAATACTCTTCCCAATGTGGCTCCTTCATCGGTGACCGGGTTATTCAAAGGCTCATTGTCCATGGCATTCATGCCTGGGTCATTGGCTAGATGAGAAGGAAGTCCGGAAAGACTATAGTCGTAAGGCGTGGATGGAAGGTTCAGATGGGCATCCCCCGAAAGGGATGGTGAATCGTCTTTTTGGCAAGAAACCAGAAGGATCGCAAATATGGCGACCAAGGGCAATGATGATCTCATGGCAGTTACTTTCTCCTTTAGATGATTTCGGATCAGAAAGGTTTAATGGCCAACAAAAATTGATTAACCCCTCGGCAGGTATTACCTTGCAACACCTGAAAAAATGAGCAATATGTCCAAGATCCAAAATTATATCCTCGGTGGATGGACCGAAGGGAAAGGTGTCGAGATCGTAGCCCATAATGCCATCAATGGCGAGGTCATTGGCGAAGTGTCATCGGAGGGCCTCGATTATGCGGCGATTCTTGAATATGGTAGAACCGTTGGGGGACCCAATCTTCGATCCATGACCTTCCAGGAACGCGGTCTCATGCTGAAGAAACTGGCGCTGTACCTTTTGGGTCGTAAAGAGGAGTTATACAAGATCTCATATGCAACCGGTGCAACGAGGATCGATAGTTGGATCGACATTGAGGGCGGGATCGGCAATCTCTTTGCCAATGCGTCCCTTCGAAGACAATTTCCAAACCTCCCTTACCATGTGGATGGTGAATACGTCCCCCTTTCCAAGGGAGGAACATTCATTGGCCACCACATCATGGTTCCAAGACATGGGGTGGCAGTTCATATCAATGCATTCAATTTTCCTGTATGGGGAATGCTTGAAAAAGTGGCGGTGAATCTTTTAGCAGGAGTGCCTGCAGTGGTCAAGCCATCGGAATACACCAGTTTCCTTGCCGAGTCTTGTGTTAGGATGATCGCTGAGAGCGGGATCCTTCCGGAAGGCTCACTTCAGTTGGTGACCGGACTGGGTCGTGGGATCCTGGATCATGTCGTCAATCAGGACGTGGTCACCTTTACTGGATCTGCGGCTACCGGAAAGAAATTAAAGAACCTTCCAAGGATCGTTGAGGAATCCGTTCACTTCAACCTGGAAGCGGATTCATTGAATGCTTCTGTCCTTGGTCCTGATGCCAAGCCGGGGACGGCCGAGTTTGACCTTTTTGTCAAGGAGGTCCACAAGGAGATGACAGTCAAGGCGGGTCAGAAATGTACTGCTATACGAAGGATCCTGGTTCCTGAGGATCTGGTGGAGGATGTTCAGATCGCTCTCGGGCAGAGACTGGCCAAGACCGTGATCGGTGATCCATCTCAGGAAGGCGTTCGGATGGGTGCACTCGCAAATCGCACCCAGGTAGAACGGGTAAGACAGAGTGTCGAACGATTGATGACCTCTCAGGAAATCGTTTTCGGAGATCTAGACAAGTTTGATATCGTTGGCGCGGACAAGGAAAAGGGCGCATTCTTCAGTCCGATCCTGTTCCGCAACAACGATCCAAGAAAGAATACGGATGTTCATGAAGTGGAGGCGTTTGGACCGGTGTCCACACTGATCCCTTATCGCGACCTTCAGGATGCTGCTGATCTGGCCTGTATGGGTAAGGGGTCCCTAGTGACCTCGATCGTTACAGCCGATGACAACATTGCCCGTGATTTCACCATTGCTGCTGCGCACATGCATGGCCGCATCATGGTCCTCAATGAAAAGTGTGCCAGGGAAAGCACGGGCCATGGATCTCCAATGCCCCTTCTTACCCATGGTGGTCCGGGTCGAGCTGGTGGTGGAGAGGAAATGGGTGGAAAACGCGGTGTGATGCATTACTTGCAAAGAACCGCCATCCAGGGGCATCCTGATACCATCATGAGGATCACGGAGCAATATCAACCCGGAGCGACCCGACCTGAGGCTCAACCTCATCTGTTCCGTCAGCATTTTGAAGACCTGAAGGTGGGCGATACCGTGTATACGCACAAAAGAACCATTACCGAGGCGGACATCATCAATTTCGCCAATGTGAGCTGGGATCATTTCTATGCTCACACGGATGAGACCAGTTTAGAGGATACCCTTTTCGAAAAGCGTGTGGCTCATGGTTATTTCATCCTTTCCGCTGCCGCGGGATTATTTGTGGATCCTCACAAGGGGCCGGTCCTTCTCAATTACGGGTTGGAGACCTGTCGCTTCACTAAACCCATCTATGCAGGTGCGACCATTGGGGTCAGGCTCACGGTCAAAGAGAAGATGGATCAGGAAAAAAGGGATGAGAATGATATCGCCAAGGGGATCGTCAAGTTCTATGTGGACATTTATGATGAGACCGACGAGACCGTTGGGATCGCTACCATCCTGACCATGGTGAAGAAACGCAATCAGGAGTAGCCTTTGCGGCTCTTCCATCGATATTGACCTTCCATCCCCCAAAAGGGAAACATCAAAGAAAGAAGGCTCCTTTTTCAAGGGGCCTTCCTATTTTTGAGGGACTAACTAACCCGCATGGCTCAAAAAGGCCGGATATATATTGCCATTCTGTTGATTGTATTCTCTTCCTGCGAAAAGGAAGGGGGATCCAACCCAGAGCCCGTGGTACCCGATCCGGGTCATCCATGGGTGACACACCTAATTCGGTCGGGTCAGCATCAATCGGATCTATCCGGTTTCCATCCCTTCGCCTCCGACAGCCTTTCTTTCCGACTGGTATTTGATTCCAGTGCCGTCTATCAGACCACGGATCCCCAAAATCAAATGGACTGGAACAAGGTTCTGGGCTTTGCGGATTGTGGAAGTTTTCACCATGAGAACAGCCTGCGATTGGGATGGCGGTATCACCCCCAGAAGGGAGTAGAGATCGGAGCCTACATCTATGTCGATCAACAACGGGTCATGGAATCCCTGGGTGTTGTGCTGATCGGAGATACTCTGGATGTTTGCCTTCGGGCTTTGGGGAATCAATACCTGATCGATGTACTTGGAAACTCCTATGTTCATTCGCGATCCTGTTCTGGTCCCGTTCAAGGGTATAACCTATATCCGTATTTTGGAGGGGATGAAACCGCTCCTCATGATATTCGGGTCCACCTTCAGGTCAGGACCTCTGAATGGGAATATTAGCAGTCACCTATGAATACACATTGGATCTCCGGAGATCCGCCTGAAGCACCATTCAAGGCGGTGATCTTCATTTCTGAGAAATCAGATCAATTGGAAGGATATCAGGAAATGGATGATCACCTCATGGATGAGGTGCGTTCCATGCCGGGGTTTCTGGGATATTCCTCGCAAGGGGATGGAACAAGATCCATCTTCATCAGTTATTGGAAAGACGATACATCCATCGCCGCCTGGAGGGATCGCAGGGATCACCTGTCTGCAAAGACCCGGGCCAAAAAAGGATGGTATCGGTATTATCACAGCATGGTTTGTGAGGTGAACTCAAGTGTTATTTTTGCCCCTTGACAGATTCAAAATCCAAAATTCCACAACATGTCTGACGCCATCCATCAGGGTGATGTTACCTTTTCCATCACTGACCACATAGCTGCCATTGAATTCTCGCATCCTTTGAGCAATTCCCTCCCTGGAAAGGTCTTGGCAAAACTCGCTGATACCATTACAGCCATGGGGCAAGACGATGAGGTCAGAGTGATCGTGATCCGGTCCTCAGGTGATCGAGCCTTTTGCGCTGGAGCCAGTTTTGACGAGTTGATCTCGATCCAGGATCTCGACCAGGGAAAGATCTTTTTCAGTGGCTTCGCCAATGTCATCAACGCCATGAGAAAGTGCCCAAAGCTCATCATCGGAAGGGTTCAGGGTAAAGCCGTAGGCGGTGGAGTAGGCCTTGCCTCGTCCTTTGATTACTGTATCGCCACCCAACACGCTTCGGTTAAATTGAGTGAACTGGCTGTTGGGATCGGTCCTTTTGTAGTAGGACCCGCTGTGGAGCGAAAGATCGGATTGAGTGGTATGAGCCAATTGGCGATCGACGCTAGTGAATGGCG